>JAFZQK010000081.1 GCA_017620455.1 Clostridia bacterium | reverse complement strand
GAACAGGGGCCGCAGGGGACGGTCGATGAGCCGGCAGGTCAGGGTCGCCTTTTCGGTGGGGCGGCCTTCCCGCTTGATGAATCCGCCGGGGATCTTGCCCACGGAATACTGCTTTTCTTCAAAGTCCACCGTCAGGGGGAAGAAATCCACGCCCTCCCGGGGCTTGTCCGACGCGGTGGCGTTCACCAGCACCGCGGTGTCGCCGTAGCGAACCAGGCAGCTGCCGCCGGCCTGCTGGGCGTACTTGCCGAATTCCAGCGTCAGGGTGCGGCCCGCAAATTCCATTGAATACGCTTTGTAATCCATTTTTCTTTCTCCTTCTCCTCACAACACTCACTTGCCCTCCGGCCCCTGCCGGACGGCTGAAACAAAAGGCTATCGGCTGAATCCTTCCAGCCGATAGCCCCATGCGCCTTACTTGCGCAGACCCAGCTTGGCAATCAGATCACGGTAACGCTCGATATCCGTGCGCTTGAGGTAATCGAGCAGGCCGCGGCGCTGGCCGACCATCAGCAGCAGCCCGCGCCGGGAATGGTGATCCTTCTTGTTGAGCTTGAGGTGCTCGTTGAGGTGGTTGATGCGCTCGGTGAGCAGCGCCACCTGCACTTCGGGGGACCCGGTGTCGCCTTCGTGGCGGGCATAGGTCTGCATGATCTGGGCTTTCATTTCCTTGTCCATGGTGTCTTCCTCCTTATGGGGGTGTGGCGGCCCCTTTCTTCAATCGCCGCGAACTAAGAAGGGCGTTGGGGTATCGCCGATCCTGGCAGGCGGTTCTAAAAACCACGCCTATCATTGTAACATGACAGGCGCGGTTTGTAAACAGGTATTTGAAAGTTTTTTCCGGTTTTCCCGCGCTTATTCCGCGGCCTTTTCCTTGGCGGAGCGCTTGTTGAAGATCACGTTCACCAGGATGCCCAGGATCAGGGCGGTGGCGATGGAGGAGATGGTGATGGGGCCCAGGTTCAGCGTCAGCCCGCCAATGCCGGTGACCAGGATGGCGGCCACCACGAAGAGGTTGCGGTTGTCGTTCAGGTCCACGGGCTGCAGCATCTTGAGGCCGCTGACCGCGATGAAGCCGTACAGGGCGATGCAAACGCCGCCGGTGATGCAGGAGGGGATGGAATTAACGAACGCGGTGAAGGGGCCGAAGAAGCTGAGTACGATGCAGTAAATGGCCGCAATGAAGATGGTGCTCACGGAAGCGTTGCCCGTGATGGCCACGCAGCCGACGGATTCGCCGTAGGTGGTGTTGGGGCAGCCGCCGAAGAAGGAGCCGATGATGCTGCCCACGCCGTCGCCGATGAGGGTGCGGTCCAGGCCGGGATCGGTGATCAGGTCGCGGTTGATGATGGAGCCCAGGTTCTTGTGATCGGCGATGTGCTCGGCCAGCACCACGAAGGCCACCGGCGCGAAGAGCATGAACACGTTGAACACCTGGCCGACGCTTTCAAACCCGGAAGCGCCGTCCTTGAACATGCCCAGGAACGTGAACTTGGGCACTTCCAGGATCTGCATCTTGTCGAAAGCGGAGAGGTTGATGACTTTCAGGGCGTCCACGTTGGCGGCGTTGCCGATGAGGGTCAGGCCCAGGCCGACCACGTAGGCGCTGACGATACCGATGATGAAGGGGATCAGCTTCATGCCCTTGCTGCCCTTCACGGAGGCCCACACCGTCATAAAGAAGGCGAAGAGACCCACGGCGATGTGCACCAGGCTGTAGTAGTTGGTGCTGATGTTTTCAACGCCTTCATAATTGGTGATCCCGGCCAGGAAATTGCTGACGTTCAGCTCGCCCCCGGCGAAACCGGTCAGGCTCAGGATGGTCTGGTTGCCGTTGCCGTTGATCAGGTTGGTCACGGCGCTGCCGCACAGGGATAGACCGATCAGGGCCACGGTGGGGCCGATGACCACGGGGGGCAGCAGCTTGTTCACCCAGGCGGAGCCGGTCTTTTTGATGATCAGGGCGATGATCACGTACACCAGGCCCGCGAACACCGCGCCCAGGAAGATGCCCAGGTAGCCGAAGGACACCGCGCCCACCAGGGGGCTGATGAAGGCGAAGGAGGAACCCAGGAACACGGGGCTCTTCTGCTTCGTCATGAACAGGTAAAACAGCGTGCCGACGCCGGCGCCCAGCAGCGCGGCGGGCTGGCTCATGAGATCCTTGCCGGAATTCACGTTCACCAGGATGGGCACCAGCAGCGTGGCTGCCATGATGGCCAGCAGCTGCTGGAAGGCGTAAACCAGATTCTTTTTGATTGGCGGCTTGTCTGCAATGTCGTAGACCAGTTTCATCTGTACCGTCCCCCTATCAAAATATTATCAGCGCTTGCGCGCCGATAGGCGTTTGATGCGTTCATGCCAGGAAAAAAGGGCCTTGCCTTTTTCGGCAGGGCCCTTGCTGAAAGCAAAAGCGTTTTCGTCGCATCTTTCCGGCCTTGCCGCCGCCCGGATGAACCTTGCAAAGTATAGCGGCTTTTCCCGGGAATGTCAATGCGAATTCCGAATATTTTTTGTATTTTTAAGAATTTCGTAAGGATTTTTATGAAAAAAGCAGCCCGTCTTTCGCGGGGCTGCTTTTTTCATTCGGCAATGTCTTTTTTCAAAGTCTTATTTCAGCGTGATCACCACGTGCCGGTTGGGCTCTTCGCCCTCGGAATGGGTGGTGACGGCGGGATGATCCTGCAGGGCGCTGTGGAGGATCCGGCGCTCGTAGGGGTTCATGGGCTCCAGACTCACCTTGCGGCCCGTGCGCTGGGCCTGATTGGCCATGCGGTTGGCCAGGCGCACCAGGGCGTCCTCCCGCTTGGCGCGGTAGCCCTCGGTGTCCAGGGTGACCCGGGTGTAGGTGTTCTGGCCCTTATTCACCTGCAGGCTGGTAAGGTACTGCAGCGCGTCCAGGGTCTCCCCCCGGCGGCCGATGAGGATGCCCAGGGTGTCCCCTTCCATGTTCACCCGCACGTTGCCTTCTTCGTCGGTGGCAACCGCTACGGAAACCGGCACGTTCATCAGCTTCGTCAGGTTCTGGAGGAATTCCTGGGCCTTGCCAGCGGCGGTATCCCGGTCCGCCTGCTCGGCGGGCACGATCTCCTTGGGCTCGGGCCGTTCCTTGGGCTCCTTCTTTTCCCGGGGCTTGCGGGTTTTCTGGGGCTTTTCTGCCTTTTCTTCGGCCTTGGGCTGTTCGGGCTTCGCCTCGGCTTCCGCCTTGGCTTCTTCCGCCTTGGGGGCTTTTTCCTGCTTGGGGGCCTTCGCCTTTTTGGGCTCCTGCTTCTTTTCGGCGGGCTTTTCCTGCTTCGGCTGCTTCTTTTCCTTGGGGGGCTCTTCCTTCATGGCGTCGGCCAGGATGGCGTGGGCCATGTCCTCGTCGGTGGCTTCGTCGCCCTTGAGGGTCAGCTTCACCTTCGCGGGGCGGGAGCCGAAGAGCCCGAAGAGGCCCTTGCTGCCCTCTTCCAGCACATCCACGGTGACGTCGGAAATGGATACGCCCAGCTGCTCCAGGCCCTGGGAGATCGCTTCCTCGATGGTGCGGGCGGATACTTCAAATTCTTTCATTATTTCACAGACCCTTCTACGTTCACGGTTTCGGCTTTTTTCGCTTCCTGCTTTTCAAATACCTTGGTCAGAATGATGCTCTGCACCCACATCACCGCCGTGGAGGTGACCCAGTACAGGGCGAAGCCGGCGTTGGAGGAGAGGCAGAAATAGACGGACAGGATGGGGAAGAAATACTTCATGAAGTTGCCCATGCCCTTCCCCTGGCCGTTGGCGGGCTGCACGTTTTCCTGTTCCTTCATCTGGGGGTTGTACTTGGTCTGCAGCACCTGGGCGACGCCGGCGGCGATGGGCAGGATCAGCAGGCCGTTGTACTGCTTATACAGGGTGAGCCTGAAAATCAGGGCGTTGATGTTGGCCCAGCCCGGCACCGGCGTCATGGCTTCGACATACGCCGGCACGTTCCCCAGGGCCACCAGCATGCTTTCCACGGTGGTCTGCATGGCTTCCTTGGTGGCGAAGGAATCCACCGTGATGCCAAGCCCCGACAGCGTGGCGATCTGCCCTTCGCTCAGCTCCGCAAACGCCTTCTGCCACACGTCCTGCCCCAGCAGCTGCAGCGACTGCAGGTTCGGCGCGATGGAGGTGAAGGGCGAATCCGTCATCCAGATGTTCTTCACCCACAGGAACGTTTCCGCGGGCCGGATCACTTCCGTTTCCCCCGCCAGATACGCAAACGTCTGCCGGGCCAGCTGCTCGTTGGCGATGCTGCGCATGGCGGCGAACATGGCGATCATCAGCGGCCAGGTCAGCAGGAGGGGCAGGCAGCCGGACAGGGGGTTGTAGCCTTCCTTGCGCATGAGCTCGGCCTGCTTCTGCTGCAGTTTTTTGGGATCGTTCTGATACTTTTTCTGCAGCGCCGCGATCTTGGGCTGCACCGCGGACATTTTCCGCATGCCCTTGCGGCTTTTATAGTCGAAAGGCAGGCAGACCAGGCGCATCAGGATGGTGAAGATGATGATGGACACGCCGTAATTCTGCACTACGCCGTTGATGCCGTCCAGAACACCGTACAAAAAGTTACCTATCGCTGCGAACAATTGTTTTCGTCCCTCCTCACGATGGTGCTGGGCCCCTCCGGCACGGGATCGTAACCCCCCGGGCATCCGGGATGGCACCGGGCGATGCGCCGCACGGCCAGGGCCGTGCCCCGGACGGCGCCGAAGCGCCGGATCGCCGTTTGGGCATACTCGGAGCACGTGGGCACGAAGCGGCAGCTGGGCCGCGTCATGGGGCTGATGCGCCGGCGGTAAAACCCGATCAGGGCAAGCAGGATATGCTTCATGCCGTTTCTTCCCGATACAGGCCCTGCTTTTTCAGCAGATATTTCAGCGAGGCGCTCAGCCTGGAAAAATCGGCCTGGGCGGCCGCTTCCCGGGCCGTCACCACGTACAGCCCGCTTTTGAGAAACGGCATTTCCGCCCGGAACGCTTCCCTGAGCCGGCGCTTGACCAGGTTCCGCGTGACCGCGTTGCCGATCTTCTTGCTCACCGCAAACCCGGCCAGCAGCCTGGGCCCTTTCACGAATCCCACCGACATTTCCCGGCAGGCCGCCCCTTTGCCTTTTTTGTAGACGTAGCGGAACTGCCCGTTTTTCCGTAGCCGGTGCTGCTTTTCCATGCCGCTTTCCTCTTTTCTTTCCCGCCTTTACAGCAAAACCCGCCCCACGGGTCCATGCGCGTTGGCAAGCGTCGGGGGCGGGCTAAGCCAGGCAAGAAATACCGGGGCGACGACCGGTCAGACCGTCAGTTCCTTCCGGCCGCGGTTCCGGCGGCGGGACAGCACCCGGCGGCCGTTTTTCGTGCTCATGCGGGCACGGAAGCCGTGAACCTTATTGCGCTGGCGCTTCTTGGGCTGATAAGTACGTTTCATAACCGATACAACTCCTTTTTATTGCACATGCCAGAGGCATGGATTGATGCGTTTTGAGCCAATAGCACCACAAAACAGCCATTATAGTATAGCCATAAGGCTGCTCTGTGTCAAGCAATTTTTTATGCCGGGCGGAAAAACCTATGGGATCCCCGCCCGGAAGCCGGCGGCATTACTGTCCGCTCAGATCCTGCCTCAGCGCCTGCAGGGCGTCCATCTGCTGGGCCAGGGCCGCGTCGGCATGGTCCATCAGGGCGTTGACCTCCTCGTGGGCCCGGGCGGCGTAGGCTTCGCATTCCCGGTGGGCGGTATCCAGCATATCCTGGGCCTGGGCCGTGGCGCGGGCCACGATCTCGCTGTCCGCCACCAGCTGCTGGGCGCGGGTCTGGGCGTCGGCAATGATGGCGTTGGATCTGGCCTGAGCGTCGGCCACCATGGCGTTGGCCTGATCGGCGGCGTTTTTCATGGTGAGATCGGCGCTGTTGTTGGCCTCGAACAGCTTGGCGTTGGCACTTTCGATGGTCTGCCGCGCAGCGGATTCCGCGTTTTCAATGGTCTGCCGCGCGGTGGCGTTGGCTTCCCGCAGCGTGCCTTCCGCCTGCTTGCGGCTGTCGCTGATGATCTGGCTTTCCATGTTCAGAAGCTCTTTGGCCGACTGCAGATCGGCGGGGATGCTGTCCCGGATGCGGCGGATCAGGGAATTGCATTCCTCCCGGTCCATCACGATGCGTCCGTACAGCGGGATGGTTTTGGCGTTGTCCACCATGATTTCCAGCCTGTCCAGCAGATCAAATACGCCCAGTTCCTTGTTCGACATGTTCATTCCTCCCCAGTTTTTCGTGTCTCCGCGTACATTTTTCTGATATCCCGCAGCACAGCGCGGGGCACATACGGTTTCAGGTCCGCCCCGAACTGCGCCAATTGACGCACCATGCTGGCGCTGATCTCCCCGCATCCCGGCGACGCGGGTAAAAACAGCGTTTCCAGCCCCGGGTCCAGCTGCCCGTTGATCCGGGCCATGGCCGTTTCGCTTTCCAGATCGCCCGTTCCGCGGACGCCCCGGATCACCACCCGGATATTTTTTTCCCGGGTCAGATCCGCCAGCAGCCCGCCGTAGGCGATCACCTCGGCCTGGGGGATGTCCGCGCAGGCCTTTTTCAGCATCGCCACGCGCTGGTCCACGGAAAACAGGCCCCGCTTGTCCGGATTGTGCAGCACCCCTACGACCACCCGGTCGAAGATCTTCGCCGCCCGGCGGATCACGTCCATATGGCCGTTGGTCACCGGATCGAAGCTGCCGGGAAAGAGGCAGACAGATTCCTTCATGGGTCATCCTCCCTCTGGCGGTAAAAACTCAGCCCCGCCGCGCCGTACTGCCTGCGGTCAAAAAGCTGAAGGGGCGCGGATACGCCGGGGGGCGTCTCCCGCCCGTGCTCCGCCACGATCACGCCGTCCGCCCGCAGCAGCCCCATCCCCGCGATGGCGGCGCACACCGGGGCGGTATCCATGCGGTAAGGCGGATCCAGGAAAATCAGATCGAAGCTGTCCCCGTTCTTTTTCAGCGCTTCCAGGGCCGCTGTGTCCCGCATCTGCATAAGGCGCGCCCTTTGTTCGCATCCCAGGTCCGCAATGTTTTCCCGGATCACCCGGCATGCCTCCCGGCCGCAGTCGCACAGCACGGCGTATTCCGCGCCCCTGCTCAGCGCCTCCAGGGCCAGAGCGCCGCTGCCGGCGTACAGGTCCAGCACCCTCGCGCCGTACACCCGCGCCCCCAGGATGCTGAACAGCGCTTCCTTCACCCGGTCCGCGGTGGGGCGGGTGTCCATCCCCGCCGGGGCTTTCAGACGCCGGGAGCGCATCTCCCCCGCAATGATCCGCATACGGTCAAATCAACTCGTTCCTTTTTTCTTTCCGCGCTTCCCGGGCCTTCCTTTCCCGGCGGATCCGGCGGCGGTTATTGGCGGAAATATCCCCGTGCACCGCCGCGCGCTTCCGGGGCCCGGTCAGGTATCCCACGGGATAGCCCAGGGCGGGCAGCAGGATCAGCAGGGGGCTCAGCCTGTCCACCAGCAGCATGGCGTCCTTGCTTTCCAGCGCCGCGGCGCTGACGAAGGGATAAATTGCCATCCGGACGATGATCTGCACGACGGCGCCTGCGGTGATGGTATATTCCCGCTGATAATAGGAAAGAGGAGCCGTGATCTCCTCATGCCCCCGGTATCCCTCCACCCATTCGGGCAGCGTCTGCAGGGTATAGACCTGCTTCTGGGCGGTCAGGGCGTGGGGGATCGCCAGCGCCAGCAGCACCGCGGCCGCGCAGGCGAACACCAGATAGCCCTTGACGGGATTGTAACATTTGCGCAGATCGTCCGCGGCCACGGGCTTTCCTTTTTCCTTCTGTCCCCAGGCGATCTCGCCCTGCACCACTTCCCGCACGCCGTCGGACGCGCCGGAAGCGTATACCACCAGCACGCACACCGCCGTCACGAACAGGTTCACCCCCCAGCGCAGCACCGGCGTTTCCAGCTGAAGCGCAAACCCCATCAGCAGGAACGCCACCACGAACATCCCATAATAGCCCAGGAGACGTAGTGCCCGGAGCAGGATCGTTTTCCAGCTCCAGCTTCCCTTCAGATACGGCTTGTACACCAGGGGCTTTTTTTGTTTTCTGCCGTTTTTCTTTTCCATCGCAACCCTTTTTCTTTCCGCGCTTTATTCATTTCCGTCCACATAAAGGATCGGCACCCGGGCGGTGGCAGCCAGCAGCATTTCATAGCTGATGGTGCCGGCCCATGCGGCGATCTCCTCCGCCGGGATCTCCTCTTTGCCCTGTCTTCCCAATAATACCACCGGGGCGCCGATCTGACAATCCCCCGGCGGCACGTCGGTCACGTCCGCCATGATCTGGTCCATGCACACCCGGCCGATCACCGGGCAGCGCTTTCCGCCGATCAGCACCTGCGCCTTGCCGGACAGCGCCCGGTGGTATCCGTCGCCATAGCCCACGGGCAGCGTGGCCACCCGGGTCTCCCTTTCCGCCCGGAAGGTGCAGCCGTAGCTGACGCATTCGCCCTTTTCCACGGTTTTCACATAAGCGATCTCCGTGTGCCAGGAAAGGGCCGGGCGCAGGGGGATGTCCGTGGGGATGGGCGGGCAGCCGTACAGGGAGATCCCCTGCCGCACCATCTGATACCTGGCCTGGGGATAGCGCACCGCCGCGGCGCTGGCCGCCGCATGGCAGATGATCCCCGGGGGCAGCAGGGCGCGCATCCGGTCGAATTTTCGGATCTGGGAAAGGGAATACTCCTCCCCCTCGCCGTCCGCGTCGGCAAAGTGGGTGAACGCCCCGGTGAGGCGCACATGGGGCGAACGCCTGATTTCCTCCAGCACGGCGTTGAGCTCCGCTTCCGTCCTGACCCCGATGCGGCCCATGCCGGTATCGCACTTGATATGCACCCGGGCGACGGTATCCATCTCCGCCGCCGCTTTTTCCAGAAAACGCACCCGTTCGGCATCGAACACCGCCTGGGTCAGGGAAAAGCGGACGCTGGCCTGGGCGCCGCGTCCGTTCACCGCGCCCAGCACCAGGATGGGCGCGCCGATGCCGGCGCTGCGCAGGGCCTCGCCCTCCTCGGGGATCGCCACGCCCAAAAAGTCCACGCCGCTCTCCAGCGCCGCCCGGGCCACCTTCACCAGCCCGTGGCCGTAGCCGTTGGCTTTTACCACCGCCAGCATATGGGGCGTATCCCCGATGGACGCGCGCAGGGCCCTGGTGTTTTCCTCGATGGCGCTCAGGTCCACCCGGATGTAGGTACCGCGATACTGCATCTGCTTCTCCTTCCGGCCGTTACAGCTTCATTTTTCCGCCCATTTTCCCGGTTTTCCCGCCCAGCTGCACGCCGGAAAGGATGTCCGAAACGTAGGCGAAGGAATTGCGCTCCTTTTCCCGCTGGGCGCGGAAGGCGCATTCCACCATTTCGTCGATCAGCGCGTCGTATTTGAGATCCGTTTCCGCCCACAGGTAATAGGCCAGGGAGCCGGGGATGGTGTTGATCTCGGTGATGTAATACTCGTCGCTGTTCCGGTCCAGCATATAGTCGATGCGCACCACGCCCTTGCAGTCCATGGCGTCGAAAATACGCAGGGACAATTCCTGCAGCTCCTTCGTCAGCTTCTCCCCGATGGGGGCGGGCACGATGCGCTTGAGGCTGGCCATGCCCTTGCTGCTCCCGCTGCCGGCCAGATACTTTTCCGAAAAATCCAGAATGCCCCCTTCTCCCGCGTTGGGCATTTCCAGCACCGACGCTCTTCTTTCCCCGTCGTAGCCCAGCACGGAGCAGTTCACCTCGATGGGCCGGTCCAGCCCCTTTTCCACCAGCACCCGCCGGTCGTAGGAAAAGGCCAGGGACAGCGCCTCCCGCAGCGCCCTGCGGTCGTCCGCACGGCTTACGCCGATGGAGGAGCCCAGGCACGCGGGCTTGACGAATACGGGATAAGGCAGCTTTTCTTCCACCCGGTCCATGGCGGCCTCGGTGTCGTGCTCGAACTGGGTGCGGGTCAACGCGACGTCCGGCAGGATGGGAAAGCCGCAGCCGGCGAAAAACCGCTTCATGGCGATCTTGTCCATGCCCACGGCGGAGCCGGTGATGCCGGTGGAGCTGTAGGGGATGCCCGCCAGCTCCAGAACGCCCTGCATAGAGCCGTCCTCCCCGTGCAGCCCGTGCATCACGGGGATCGCCACATCCAGCCGGGCCACCACTTCTTCCCTGCCGCCGCCCAGCAGCCCTTTGGGGGGCACGTAATGCAAAAGCGCGCCGCTGCCCGCCGTCAGGTCCAGGTGCACCGGCACGATGCCCTTGCCGAAGGGGTCAAAAGGCGTATAGGTATGGATATCCAACAGGGGCGCGCCGGTATACCATTCGCCCCGCTGACTGATATAGATGGGGATCACGTCGTATTTTTCCCGGTTCACATTCCGCATCAGCTGCACCGCGCTGATGATGGCCACCTCGTGCTCGCAGGTGCGGCTGCCGAAGATGACGCCCAGCTGAATCTTGCTCATTGCTGCCTCCCTTCACTGCTCGCTGTAATGATCGGGCAGATCGTTCTCATACATCACGGTATCCCCGGGCAGGATCAGGGAATTGACGGTGCCCACCGCCTCCTGCAGGCTGCCCACGGTGAATATGGCGCTTTCCGGGAAGCCGGCCTCCAGCATCCCCTTCCGGATGGGCGCGGTATGCCGCCTGCCCACCAGCACGGCGATATCCACGTGCTTGGCCATGGCCTTCCCGAAATCTTCGTTGTATTTGTCCTCGTCCGCCCCCAGCTCCACCATGCCGGGGGTCACGATCACGTGCCGCCCCGGGAAGGAGGAGAGCACTTTCAGCGCTTCCTTGCTGGAGCGGGGATTGGTGTTGAACGCGTCGTCGATCACCGTGACGCCGCCCCCGGTCTTCATCAGCTGCAGCCGGTGTTCCACGGGCCTCAGGTTCAGGATGCCCCGGCGGATCTGATCCGGCGTGAGCCCCAGATATTTGGCCACCAGGGCGCACAGCAGGATATTGCGGATGTTATGCTCGCCCAGCAGCTGGGTCTGGCATGGGATGGGCTCCCAGCCCTTCAGGTGCAGGGCAAAGCTGCTTCCCTGGGGGGATACGGCCACGTCCGTGGCCCAGGCGTCCGCCCCTTCCTTCCCGGCCAGCAGCCGGGCCTTCTTCGTGCGCTGGTACAGGCCCGTCACGATGTCCCCGTCGTCCAGGAAAACGGAAAGCCCGTCCTCCGGCAGCGCCTCGATCAGCTCGTACTTGGTCTTTTTGATGCGCTCCAGGGTCCTGAACGTGTCCAGGTGCTGAGGCCCCACGGCGGTGAGGATGCCGATCTGGGGATGCACCAGGCGGCTCAGCTCCCTGATCTCCCCCACGTGCCGGGCGCCCATTTCCCCGATGAACACCTGATGGGCGGGGGTCAGCCGCTCCCGGATGATCCGGGTGACGCCCATGGGAGTGTTGAAGGACGCCGGGGTGGCCAGCACGTTGTATTTCTGGGAAAGTAGATCCGCCAGGATGAATTTGGTGCTGGTTTTGCCGTAGCTGCCGGTGATGCCGATGCGGATCAGTCGGTCGTTTTTCAGGATCTTCTTTTCCGCATCCCGGAAGTACAGATGAAAGATCAGCCGCTCCACCGGCCAGATGAGCGCCCCGGCGAGGGCCACGGTCAGCGGCAGCAGCACTGCGGACGCGGCGAAGAAGATCCCCGCCGTCTCCCTGCGCGCCGCGGAAAACAGGATCAGGATCAGCGCCGTCAGCAGGATCGCCAGCGCCCCGTACAGCCGCTTCATCCGGGCGGTGAGGGCGAACTTTTTCTTTTCCTGCCGGGCCATGGACAGCTTCCGCATCGCCCAGCCCGCGCCTGTGAACGCCGCGCAGATCAGCGCCGCCAGCAGCACCCGGCCCGCTGTCCACGCCCTTCCGCCGTCCGCTTCCCGCGCCGCGGCGACGCCGTACGCCAGCGCGGCGTACAGCCCCGCAAATACGGCCGCCAGCAGCGCGCAGGGCAGGACCGCCCGCTTCCACTGGCGGCGCAGGGTCCTGAAATATCCCTGGAACTGATAGCTTTCCAGCTGGAAATAATGGGTCAACCGCCGGGCGGAAAGGATCATCCCCGCGGCCATGCACAGGCAGGGAAGCCAGTACAGCATCAGCCAGTCCATCGCTCCGCCGCCTCCTTCACGTCAAAAATGCCCGGACGATCTTCACGAATCGGGGCCACTGATGCAGATACGCGAAATGATCGTCGTTTTCAAAAACCACCAGGCCCACGTCGGGGATCTCCTTTTCCATGGCCTGCCCCATCCACAGGGGGGTTTCGGTATCCTTCTCCCCCCAGATCAGCAGCGCAGACGCCCGCACCCGGGGCAGCAGCGGCCGCAGGTCCTCCGAAATCACCTTCACGAAGGTTTTTTTCATTTCGTCGTCCAGGGCGTTGTAATCGGGTGAGCCGTATTTCCGCTGCAGCGCCTTCATCGCCTTATCCGCCAGCGCCCCCGCCAGCGGCACCTTGCCCAGCCCCAGCAGCATGCGCTTCTTTTTCTGATAAGCGGCGCTGCGTTTTTCCTGTTCTTCGGTCCGGGGCTTTCTCAGGCCCGCCCCGCCGGTGATCACCAGCCGGTTCACCAGTTCCGGGCTGTCCGCCGCCAGGCGCAGGGCCACCCGGGCGCCGAAGGAATGGGCGATGATATCGCAGGGGGCGATGCCGGTCTGCGCCATCACGTCCCGGACGCAGTCCGCAAATTCGCCCACGCCCCAGGGCTCCGGCGGGCGGCCGGATTCCCCGTGGGCGGGAAAGTCGATGGCCGTCAGGCGGTAATCCTTTTCCATTTCCCGCACGATGGGATCGAAATGCCGGCAGGAGCAGCCCCACCCATGCAAAAGCAGCACCTGCGGCCCCGCGGTGCCTTTTTGCTCCACATGGATGTCAACGCCCCTGGCAATCAATCTTTGCCCCTCCCGTGTTCCTCATCGGGTTATTGTATGCCGCCGCCGGACCCGCCATGCGCCAGATATAGCGGCACTTCTGCGTCGCTCCGCCGCAGATCAGGCGATATTCCGGCGGCACCGGCGCGATGCGCTCCAGGACGCAGCCCAGCTTTTCCGCCGTGCGGCGCGACGGCGCGTTTTCCACATTGGCGGTGATCACCACGCTGCCAAGATGCAGCCGGCCCAGCAGCGGCAGCAGCAGCCGGCAGGCCTTTTCCGCATAGCCCCGTCCCCGGTGGTCCTCTTCGATCCGGTAGCCGATGTGGCCCAGATAGTACAGCGCCGGGCTTTCCCCCAGCCGCAGGCTCACGTAGCCGGCGTAATCCCGGGTGCCCGCGGGGTAGATGCAGAACAGATACCCGTCTTCGATGCCTGCATCGGGATCCGACACATCCTGATTGGACAGCACCAGATCGATCTCCCCGTCGGAAAACATGGGCTTTCGGGAGAACAGCCGCAGCAGGTTCATTTTTGCCGGCACCTCGTCGTTTGTTCAGGGCGCGGCGCCTCCGCACCCATTGTTAATTATACCACATCTTGTGGGGAATACAAGCATTTGCCGCTATCCGGGGCGGAAAAAACAGGAAGATCGCTCCCGCCGCAGCGCGAAGCGATCCCCCGGCCCCGTTCAGAACAGCGCCTCCACGAATTCCTTGGCGTCGAAGGCCTGCAGATCGTCGATGCCCTCGCCCACGCCGATGTACCACACGGGGATATTCAGTTCCTTGCGGATGGCGATGGCGACGCCGCCCTTGGCGGTGCCGTCCAGCTTGGTCAGCACGATGCCGTTGATCTCCGCCGCTTCCTTGAACTGCTTGGCCTGCTGGATACCGTTCTGGCCGGTGGTGGCGTCCAGCACCAGCATGCAGCGCATTTCCGCCTCCGGGTATTCCCGGTCGATGATCCGGCGCATTTTGGAAAGTTCGTCCATCAGGTTCTTTTTATTATGCAGCCGCCCGGCGGTATCCACGATCAGAAGATCGGTCTTGCGCGCCTTGGCGCTCTGCACCGCGTCGTACACCACGGAGGCGGGATCGCCGCCCTCCTGGCCCCGGACGATGGGCACCTTCGCCCGCTCCGCCCAGACGGCCAGCTGCTCGTCCGCCGCGGCGCGGAAGGTGTCCGCCGCCGCCAGCATCACTGTGCGGCCGATCTCCTGGAAGCGCAGGGCCAGCTTGCCGATGGTGGTGGTCTTGCCGACGCCGTTGACGCCCACCACGAACATCACCATGGGCCAGCGCAGCGCGGGCCGGGGAATATTCATTTCCTCCACCAGGATCTGCTTGAAGATTTCCCGGGCGCGGGCCCCGTCCTTCACCTTTTCCCGGTTCACCCGTTCGCGCAGCCTGTCGATGATTTCCGTGGTGGCCGCCACGCCCACGTCCGCCAGGATCAGGATATCCGAAAGCTCGTCGTAAAAATCCTCGTCGATCTTCTCCGTGGACTGCACCAGGGAATCCACCCTGTCCGTCAGCCCGCCCCGGGTCTTGCTCAATCCCTGCTTCAAACGCTGGAAAAAGCCCATGCTGCGTATCCTCCCGTCATTCAAAATCCTGCAGGTTCACCGATACCATGCTGCTGACGCCCTTTTCCTGCATGGCCACGCCGTACAGCGCGTCGCACCGCTCCATGGTGCCCTTGCGGTGGGTGATCACCACGAACTGGGTGGTTTTGGCGTACTCCGCCAGGTAATCCGCGAAATAGCCGATGTTCGCCTCGTCCAGCGCCGCCTCGATCTCATCCAGGATGCAGAAGGGCGTGGGCTTGAGCTTCAGCATGGCGAACAGGATGGCGATGGCCGTCAGCGCCCTTTCGCCGCCGGAGAGCAGCGACAAAAGCTGCAGCTTCTTCCCCGGGGGCTGAGCGATGATCTCGATGCCGCAGTTCAGCGCGTCGTCCGGATCGGTCAGGCGCAGTTCCGCCTGGCCCCCGCCGAACAGCCGGCTGAAGGTTTCCTTGAAAAAGCCGCCCAGTTTGGCGAATTCCTGCACGAACTGTCTTTCCATCTGGGTCAGCAGCCGGGCGATCAGGCCCTCCAGATCCTCTTCCGCCTTGGTCAGATCGCTTTCCTGGGCGCACAGGCCGTCATACCGTTCCTTCGTGGCCGCGTATTCCTCGATGGCCCCCACGTTCACCGGCCCCATTTCCCGGATGCGGGTGCGCAGCACGGCGGCTTCCTTTTCCCCGCCGCTCAGATCGAAGGGCCCTTCGGCGCGGAATTCCTCCGCCCCGGCATAGGTGAGATCGTAGGTGTTGAAAATATGGTCCGTCATGACCTTGAGGTCGTTTTCCGCCCGGTCGCGGCTGAGCTCGGTGCGGTGCAGCTTCATGCTGTCGTCGTCGTAGGCCTTGTGGATCTCCTCGCTCAGGCGCACGCACTCCCGCTGGGCGGCGTTCTTTTCCTGGCGTTTTTCCTCCAGCTCCTCCACCCGGCGCTGGCACGCCGCCACGGCCGCTTCCTGCCGGTGAAACGCCTGTTCCTGCTCGGCGAGCAACTCCCGGGCCTGCCGCGCCGCTTCCTCACGGGCCTGTTTTTCCTCCCGCAGTTTCTTCAGCCCGCTTTCCAGCGCCGCCATTTCCTGGTCCCGCCGGGTGCGGTCCCGGCGCAGGGTGTCCAGGGCGTAGGTGAGCTCCGCGTACTGCAAGCGCATTTTCGTCACCAGATCCCGCTGGGCGTCGGCCTTTTCCCGGGCCCCGAACAGCGCCTTCTGTAGCGCTTCGGTCTTCTGGTCCATGGCCTCCCGGTCGATACTCTCGGTTTCCGCGATGCTCTGGACTTTTTTCAGATCGCTCTCGATTTCCGCGATGCTCTCGGTGAGTTGCTCCGCGGCGGCCCGGGTGCGCTCCAGCTGCTCGGAAGCGGCGGTGAGCTCCGCCCTGGCGTTGAACACCCGCTCCTGCTCCCGGGCCACGGCGATCTCTTCCTGATGCACCCGCTCCATGGCCTCGTTGCGCAGCCGCTTCATTTCTTCGCGCTTTTCCTGCATCCGCACCAGCTGATCCCGCAGGGCGGCCAGGTCGTTCTTTTCTTTTTCCAGGGCGGCGCGCATATCCTTGATCTCGCGTTCCCGCCCCAGCAGGCTCACGGCGCTCTTCTGGGCCGTGCCGCCGGTCATGGAGCCGCCGGAGTGCATCACGTCGCCCTCCAGCGTCACCAGGCGGAAGGCGTGGCGCCCCGCCCGCATGATGGGAATGCCGCTGTCCAGATCCCGGGCGATGACGGTGCGGCCCAGCAGGCTTTCCATGATGCCCCGGTACTGGGGATCGTAGGAAATCAGCTCGCTGGCCACCCCCAGGCAGCCGGGCATGGAAAGCAGCCGCTTTTCCTCCGGGTTCAGCGTGCGGCCCTTCACGCTGGTCATGGGCAGGAAGGTGGCCCGGCCCAGGCGGTTCTGCCGCAGATAATCGATGAGCCGCTTGGCCGTTTCCTCGTCCTCCGTGACGATGTTCTGCAGCGCCCCGCCCAGCACCATGTCGATGGCGGTTTCCAGTTCCTTGGGCACCTGCATCAGCCGCGCCACCACGCCCCGCACGGCGGGGTCGCCGCCGGCCCAGGCCAGGGCCTTGCGCACGGACTGGCTGTACCCCTCCATTTCCCGGCTCATTTCCTGCATCAGGCGGTACCGACTGATATCGCCCTGGTATTTCACATTCAGGTTCTGGGCGTTTTCCGCGGTTTTCTGGGTTTCCTCGGTGAGCGCCCGCAGCCTGCCTTCGGTCTGGGCAGCGTCGTTTTTGAGGGCTTCCAGCCCGGCGTCCACCCCGGCGGCCTGCTTTTCCGCGCTCCGCAGGGCGGCCACCAGGCCGATCTGCTTTTCCTCGCCCTCCCGGACCGCGGCGCGGATCTCCTCCAGGCGGCTCTTCATCTGGGCGCAGATGGCCTGCTGCCGCGTCTGCTGGTTCCTGGCGTCGGCCAGGCGGTTCATGGCGGTCAGAATATCCGCCTTGTGCCGGTCCAGGGTCTCTTCCTTTTCCTGGGCGTCCGCCACGTAGTCGTCCAGACGCCGCTGCTCGGCGTCCAGCTCCTTCTGGGCCTTGTCCAGCGCTTCGCTGCCGGCCCGGGCGTCCTTGTTTCCCTGGTCGAACAGCGCTTTGAGCTCCTCCTGCTTCCGGGTGTTTTCCGCGATCTGCCCGTCGATGCGCTCCAGGTTTTCCCCGGTGGACTGGATCAGATGCTCCGTGCGTTCCCGGGCGGACTGGGCCTCGTACAGCGCGTCGTTGGCGCTCAGATGCGCCTGCCGCGCGGAAGCGAGCTCCTCCTCCAGCAGGGCGACGGCCTCCTCCAGCTTTTCCCGTTCGGCGGCGTTTTCATTGAGCCTGGCTTCGTGGTGCAGCAGGATGTCCCTCAAGCCCTCCAGGTTCATATCCAGCCCGGCGATCCGGTCCTTCACCTTGTCGTGCCGGATCAGGAAAATATTGATTTCCAGCGTCCGCAGCCTTTCCGCCAGGGCCAGGTATTCCTTCGCCGCGGCGGATTGCTTTTCCAGCGGCTCCACCCGGGCGGCCAGCTCCTCCAGGATATCCCGCACCCTGGTCAGGTTGTCCCGGGTGCGGGCCAGCTTCCTTTCCGCTTCTTCCTTGCGCACCCGGAAGGTCATGACCCCCGCGGCCTCCTCGAAGGCCTGCCGGCGGTCCTCGGATTTGGCGGAGAGGATCTCGTCGATCCGGCCCTGGCCGATCAGGGAATAGCCCTCCCGGCCGATGCCGGTATCCCGGAACAATTCCAGGATATCCTTCAGGCGGCAGGCGGTTTTATTGAGGAAATAATCGCTGTCGCCGTTGCGGTAGACCCGGCGGGTCACCATCACTTCCGCGTAGGAGGTCTTCAGCGCGCCGTCCTCGTTGTCGAACACCAAAGAGACCTCGCAGTACGAGGCCTGTTTGCGTTTGGCCGTGCCGCCGAAGATCACATCCTCCATCCTGGCGCCGCGCAGCACCCGGGCGCTCTGCTCTCCCAGCACCCAGCGCACGGCGTCGCCGATGTTGCTTTTCCCCGATCCGTTGGGCCCCACGATGCCCGTGATGCCCTGGTTGAACACGATCTCCGTCCGGTCGGCAAAGGACTTGAACCCGTGGATCTCCAGTTTCTTAAGGCGCATTCCCCTTTATTTCCCCCGAACGCTGCAGTATTTCCATGGCGTGCCGGGCAGCTTCCTGCTCGGCGCGTTTTTTGCTTGTGCCCTCTCCCCGGGCGATCTCCCTGCCCTCCAGCAACACCGCCGCGGTGAAGACGGGCGCGTGCGGCGGGCCGGACTGGCCCACCGTTTCGTAATCGGGCGCCGGGCGCCCTTTGGCCTGCAATTCCTGCTGCAGTTCGCTTTTGAAATCGCTTTCGCCCGTTTCGGAGCAGTCGCCGATCAGCCGCAGCACCATGCCCCGGGCCGCGTCCAGCCCGCCGTCCAGGTACACCGCCGCCAGCACCGCTTCGAAGGCGTCGCACAGCACGGAGGGGTTTTCCCGTCCGCCGGTGGATTCGCACCCCCAGTCCATGACCAGATAATTCCCCAGATCCACGGACTGGGCGGCTTCCGCCAATCGCTCCTCCCGCACCAGCTTCTGCCGCAGCTGGGTCATGGCCCCCTCCTGCATGGAGGGATGCTGCTCGTAGATCTTTTCGCTGACGCACAGCTCCAGCACCGCGTCTCCCAGGAATTCCAGCCGCTGATTGTGCCTGCGCCCGGCGGAAGGATGGGTCAGCGCCAGGCTCAGCAGCTCGGGAGCGCGGAATGTGTAGCCCAGCCCCGCTTCCAGCGCGCGCCTGTCCTTCATGCTTTCGCTCCTTCCCGCCCTTTACACGCCAAGCGCGCCCACAGGATGTGAGCGCGCCGCATCACGGACGCATCGTTACTGATTCTCTTCGATGTATTTCACCACGTCGCCCACGGTGCGCAGGGTGTTGATGGCTGCGTCGTCCACCGTCATGTTGAATTCGTCCTCCAGGTCCATGATCAGCACCATCACGTTGGCGCTGTCGGCCTTCAGGTCTTCCACCAGGCGCTTTTCGGGGGTGATTTCGCTTACGTCCATTTTCAGCTGCTTGGCGATCATTTTCGCTACGGTTTCAAATACCATGGTCCTTTTCCTCCTTTGAATCATCAGGCGTTGAGCTGCCTGGAGATTTCCGTTTCAATGGCCCCCACCAGGTTTTTGCGCGCCATGAGCGCGGCCTGGCGGACGGCGCAGGCGATGGCGTGGGCGTTGCTGGAGCCGTGGGCCTTCACCACCACGCCCTGCACGCCCAGCAGGGGCGCGCCGCCCACTTCGGTGTAATCCATGGCCTTTTTCACCCGGCGGAAAGCGGGCTTGGCCATCAGGCCGCCCAGCTTGCTGCGGGGATCGGCCAGGATCTCCTTTTTGATCATGCCCATCAGGGTGCCGGCCACGCCCTCCATGAATTTGAGGATCAGATTGCCGGAAAACCCGTCGCACACCACCACGTCGGCCAGATCGGCGGTGATGTCCCGGCCCTCGATATTGCCCACGAAACGGAAGGGCGCCTGCTCCATCAGCGGATAGGCCGCCTTGCAAAGGGCGTTGCCCTTTTCGGCCTCCGCCCCGATGTTCACCAGCCCCACCCGGGGGTTCTCGATGCCCTGCACCGCCCGCACGTAGGCCGCACCCATCACCCCGAACTGGGGCAGGTACGCGGGCAGGCAGTCCACGTTGGCGCCGCAGTCGATCAGGCAGAAGAAGCCTTTTCCGTTGGGCAGCATGGGCGCAAGGGCGGGCCTCTCCACGCCGGAAATGCGGCCCAGGCGGAACATGCCGCCCGCCAGCGTCGCCCCGGTGCTGCCGGCGGAAACGAAGCCGTCGGCCCCGCCTTCCCGCACCAGCAGCATGCCCTTTACCTGGGCGCTGCCTTTCTTCTGCCGGATGGCCATGACCGGCGCGTCGTGGTTGGTGATGATTTCCGGGCAGTCGTCCACGTCCAGCCTGTCCAGCACGTCCTCCGCGCCGGAAAGCAGCTTTTCGATCTCGTTCCTGGGGCCGCCCAGGGTGATTTTCATTTCCGGATCCGCCCGCAGGGCTTCCAGCGCGCCCTCGACGGTGCACACAGGCGCGTTATCGCCGCCCATGGCGTCCAGATAAATGTGGGTCATCCCTTTCACTCCTTACAAAGTCACAGCATGAACCGTTTAGCATTTTATCACATTCCTTTCAAAATGACAATCCCCGTCCGCCCATTTCGCCCCGCCGGGACCGCCGCGGGCCTCCCTCCGTCCGGTTTTTCCCGGCGGCGGACGCTTGCCGGTTGATATTTGCGAAAAAATGATGTATAATAACGGCAGGAATCAGGGGCGTTTCCCTGTATTTTGCGCGGAAAGGAGCGCGAAGCCATGAAACTTATCATCGCCATCGTTCAGGATGAGGACGCGAATCATCTGATCGGCACCCTCATGGACGAAGGCTTCAGCGTCACCAAGCTGGCCACCACCGGCGGTTTCCTCAAATCCGGCAACACCACGCTGCTGCTGGGCGTGGACGACGGGCGGCTGCAGGAGGCCCTGGGCATCATCGAAAAGGTCTGCAAGAGCCGCAAGCAGATCGCCGCTTCTCCCGTCACCATGGGCGACAGCGGCGGGATGTACGCCTCCTTCCCCATCGAAGTCACCGTGGGCGGCGCCACGGTGTTCGTGCTGACGGTGGATCAATTTGTCAAATACTGATACGGGCCTGACCCCGGAATCCTGCGCGGCGGGCAGCGAAAGCCTGCGCTCATTGTGCCGGGATTTCCGAGAGGGGCGCATGGCCCACGCAACGCTGCTGACGGGAGAAGCGGGAGTGGGGAAAAAGACGCTGGCCCATCTGCTGGCAAAGGGCCTGCTGTGCTCCGGCCCTCAAAAGGACAGGCCCTGCGGCGTCTGCCGGGAATGCCGGAGATTTGATAGCCGCACCCATCCGGACGCCCTGTTTCCCGCGCCGGCGCCCCGGGAAAAGACCATCAAGATCGACGCCCTGCGGGGCATGATCGACGCCCTCTCCCGCCATTCCCTGGAGGGGGGCCGCCGGGTGGTGGTGCTGGACAATGCCGAGCGCATGACGCCCCAGGCCCAGAACTGCCTGCTCAAAACCCTGGAAGAAGGCGCGGAGGACACGTATTTTTTCCTGACCGCGGACGCGGAAACCGCCCTGCTCCCCACGGTGCGCTCCCGGTGCCGGTGCATCCGGATCGCCCCCTGGACGGAAGAAAGGATCGAAAAGGAGCTGCTCCGCCGGGGCGTCGCCCCCGCCCGCGCCCGGGACCTGAGCCGCTACTGCGACGGCAGCCTGGGCCGCGCGCTGCAAATGGAGCAGGACGAAGGCTACTGGGCCGCCCGGGAAACGGTACGCCGCAGCTTCCTGTCCGTTTTCTCCCTGCGGGACCTGGCGCCGGCCTCTCTCCTGCTCAAGGATCAGAAGGACGCGGGCGACCGGCTGCTGGACATCCTGGAGCAGGAGATCCGGGACATGCTGCGGGGCCGGCAGCGCCCGGCGGGCTGGGAAAACGCCGGCCCCCGTTCCCTACGGCGCATCCTGGAATCCATCCTCACCGCCCGGCGGCAGCGGTATTTCAACGTGGGGTGGGCCGCGGTATCAGACGGAATATTGCAGATGATTTCGGAGGAAGCAAGCACATGGCAAGCGTGATCGGCGTTCGGTTCAGGAACGCGGGAAAACTGTATTATTTCGCCCCCGGGGCCTTCTGGCCCACCGCGGGGGACGCCGTCATCGTGGAAACGGTGCGCGGACTGGAGTACGGCGAAGTGGTGACGGGGGTCAAGGAGGTCAGCGACGAAATGATCACCCCGCCCCTCAAAAAGGTAATCCGCATCGCCACGGCGGAGGACGCCCAGCGCAACGCGGATAACCGCGCCAAGGAAAAGGACGCCATGGCGATCTGCCAGAAAAAGATCGCCGAGCACAAGCTGCAGATGAAGCTGGTGGGCTGCGAATACACCTTTGACAATTCCAAGATCCTGTTCTATTTCACCTCCGACAAGCGGGTGGATTTCCGCGTGCTGGTCAAGGACCTGGCCGCCCAGTTCCACACCCGCATCGAGCTGCGCCAGATCGGCGTGCGGGACGAGGCGAAAATGATGGGCGGCCTGGGCATGTGCGGCCGTCCCGTGTGCTGCGCCTCCTTCCTGGGGGATTTCCAGCCCGTTTCCATCAAGATGGCAAAAGAACAGAGCCTGTCGCTGAACCCCACGAAGATCTCCGGGGTCTGCGGGCGGCTGATGTGTTGCCTCAAATACGAGGAGGATCATTACGAAAGCACCCGCAAGCGCATGCCCCGGGTGGGCCGCGACGTGGTCACCCCGGACGGCATCGGCACCGTCATGGACCTGAATATCCTGAAGGAAACCGTCCGGGTGCGCATCCCCAAGGGCGACAGCTACGAGCAGCGGGATTACCCCCTGGCCGACGTCCAGCGCATGTCTCCCCCGGCCCGCGCCGCGAAAAAGGCGGACACGCCGGAGGAAGCGGAGCCCCTGCCCGAGGAGGAAAACGATTTGCCGGATGAGGAATCCGTGGAGGAATTTGCCGGCGAGGAGGGCATCACCGAGGACGAAGCCCTGGCCGAGATCGAGGACATAGCCGACGAAGACGAGGCCCTGGCCGACGTGGAATCGGACGAGGAGGAATAACCGCGCCGCCGCGCTTTCCCGGGCCCGCAGGGCCCGTTTTTCAGTTTTGCCGATAAAGGAGGAATCCCCGTTATGGATTTTGCCGCCGTACTTGCGAAGGAATTTTCCCTGCGGATCGAACAGGTCCGGGCCGTGATGGAGCTGCTGGCCGCGGGCAACACCATCCCCTTCATCGCCCGGTACCGCAAGGAAATGACCGGCTCCCTGGACGATCAGGTGCTCCGGGAGCTTTCCGAGCGTCTGGAATACTTAAGGGGCCTGGAAAAGCGCCGGGAGGAAATCGAAAAAGCCCTGACGGAGCAGGGCGCGCTGACGGACGCGCTGAAATCCGCCCTGAGCAACGCCGCCACCCTGGCGGAATTGGAGGATATTTACCGCCCTTACCGCCCCAAAAAGCGCACCCGGGCCACCGTAGCGAAGGAACGGGGGCTGGAGCCGCTGGCCCTGTGGCTGCTTCTGCAGCTGCCCAAGGGGGACGTGGCGGCGGAAGCGTCAAAATTCGTGGATCCCGAAAAGGACGTGCCGGACGCGGAGGCCGCCCTCTCCGGCGCGCGGGACATCATCGCGGAATCCGTCAGCGACGACGCGGCCCTGCGGGGCGGGCTGCGCTCCCTGCTGCTGCGGGAGGGCGTTGTTGAAACGAAGGCCGCCAAGGACGAGGACAGCGTATACAGCATGTACTACGATTACCGGGAACCTGTGCCCAAAATGGCCCCCCACCGGGTGCTGGCGGTGAACCGGGGCGAGCGGGAAGGCTTCCTGAAGGTGACGCTGGCCGTCCCGGAGGAAAAGGCCCTGGCCCTGGTCCGCGCCGCCTTCGTGCGCCCCGGCTCCCCCGCCTCCGCCCAGGTGGATGCGGCCTGCGGCGACGCATGGAGCCGGCTGCTTTTCCCCTCCCTGGAAAGGGAGATTCGCAGCACCCTGACGGACCGGGCCAACGAGGGCGCCATCCGGGTATTTTCCCAGAACCTGCATCAGCTCCTCATGCAGCCGCCCATCAGGGGCAAGGTCACCCTGGGGGTGGACCCGGGGTTCCGCACCGGCTGCAAGCTGGCGGTGGTGGATGAAAACGGCAAGGTGCTGGATACCGGCGTGGGCCACTTCACCATTCCCGGCCAGGACGCGGCGAAGGCCGCCGCGGCGCGGCTCATTAAGGGCTTTGTGAAAAAATACGGCGTCACCGCCATCGCCATCGGCAACGGCACCGCCAGCCGGGAAAGCGAACAGTTCATCGCCTCCCTGCTGCCTGAAATGCCGGGGGTCGCCTACGTGATCGTCAGCGAGGCCGGGGCGTCCGTATATTCCGCCAGCAAGGCCGCCGCCAAGGAATTCCCCGCCTTCGACGTCACCGAGCGCAGCGCCGTTTCCATCGCCCGCCGGATGCAGGACCCCCTGGCGGAGCTGGTGAAGATCGACCCCAAGGCCATCGGCGTGGGGCAGTACCAGCACGACCTGAAGCAGAACGAACTGACCGCCGCCCTGGACGGGGTGGTGGAGCAGTGCGTCAACGCCGTGGGCGTGGAGGTCAGCACCGCGTCGGCGGAGCTGCTCTCCCACGTGGCGGGCATCGGCCCGGCCCTGGCCCAGAACATCGTCGCCTACCGGGAGGAAAACGGCATCCCCAGCCGGGCGGCGCTGAAAAAGGTGCCCAAGCTGGGCCCCCGCGCCTTCGAGCAATGCGCCGGCTTCCTGCGGGTGAGGGACAGCAAAAACCCCCTGGACGGGACCGGCGTGCATCCCGAAAGCTACGACGCCGCCAAGGGGCTGCTCTCCGCCCTGGGGCTGGACCTTAAGGAAATGAAAAACGGCGGGCTGCCCGGAATCTTGCAGAAAGCAAAGGAATACGGGACCGACAGGCTGGCCGGAAAACTGGGCGTGGGCCTGCCCACATTGAACGACATCCTTTCCGAACTGCAAAAGCCCGGCCGGGACCCCCGGGACGAGCTGCCCGCCCCCGTGCTGCGCCGGGACGTGCTGGATTTCAAGGATCTGGTCCCCGGCATGGAGCTCACCGGCACCGTCCGCAACGTGATCGACTTCGGCGCTTTCGTGGATATCGGCGTGCATCAGGACGGCCTGGTGCACATTTCCCGCATGGCCGACCGCTTCATCCGCCATCCCTCGGAGGCGGTGAAGGTGGGCGACGTGGTAAAGGTCTGGGTGGTGAGCGTGGACGAAAAGAAAAAGCGCATCGCCCTGACCATGGTCAAGGGAAGAACATAACGAAAGGCGGAGGGGCGTTCCTCCGCCTTCTCTCTTACCTTTTTTCTTGACAATCCATTCATTTCCTTATATAATGCGATTTGCAGGGCCATGACGGGAAGAAATCCGCTTTCCCAGGCAAAGAGAGCGCGGCCGCAGGCTGAAAGCCGCGCGCTGGGACCCGGATGGGACACCCCCGAGCCCTCCCGGAAAAGCCTCCGGGCGCATCCCCGCGTTATCGGGCAAAAGCGGCGGGAATCATTCCCGCAAGCAGGGTGGCACCGCGAAGTTGACTTCGTCCCATGCGCAGGCATGGGCGTATTTTTTTAGGAGGGATTCTATGCTGACACAGGCCCCCAAGGGCACCCGGGACATGCTGCCCCAGGACGCTTATCTTTTCCAGTGGATCGAGCAGAAGGAGCGGGAAGCCGCGGCGAAAGCCGGCTACCGGGAGATCCGCACCCCCGTGTTCGAGCACACGGAGCTGTTCCTGCGCGGCGTGGGCGACACCACGGACATCGTGCAGAAGGAAATGTACACCTTCCAGGACAAGGGCGGCCGTTCCATCACCCTGAAGCCCGAGGGCACCGCCGGGGCCGTGCGCGCTTTCATTGAAAACCATCTGTTCCAGGACGCCCTGCCCTGCAAGGTCTATTATCTGAACGCCCCCATCTTCCGCTATGAAAATCCCCAGAGCGGCAGGCTGCGGGAGCATCACCAGTTCGGCATGGAGTGCTTCGGGGGCAAGGAGCCCACGGTGGAAGCGGAGCTGATCTCCACCCTGTTCGGCCTGCTCACGGGCATGGGCCTTAAAAACCTGACGGTGCATATCAATTCCATCGGCTGCCCCGAATGCCGGCCCAAATACCACCAGGCCCTGAAGAATTACCTGGGCGAGCGCATCCACGATATGTGCGAAACCTGCCGGGCGCGCTTTGAAAAGAACCCCCTGCGCATCCTGGACTGCAAGGAAGAAAAATGCAAGCAGATCGTGAAGGACGCGCCGCTGATCCTGGACTGCCTGTGCGACGAATGCCGGGAGCATTTTTCCCTGCTCCAGTCCCTGCTGGCCGCCAGGCAGATCCCCTTTGAGATCGACCCCCACATCGTCCGCGGGCTGGATTACTACACCAAGACGGTGTTTGAAATCATCATGCAGTCGGGCCGGGAGGGCCTGGCCCTGTGCGGCGGCGGGCGGTACGACGGGCTGGTTTCGCAGCTGGGCGGCCCCGCCACCCCCGCGGCGGGCTTCGGCATCGGCGTGGAAAGGATCCTGATGGAGCTGCGCAACCAGGATCTCCTTCCCCCCGCCCCCGCGGTGGCCGACGTGTACGTGGCAAACCTGGGCGCGGAAATGAAGATCCCCGCCTTCGCCTTCGCCCAGTCCCTGCGGGATCTGGGCGTCAGGGCGGACAGCGATCTGGCGGGCCGCAGCCTCAAGGCCCAGTTCAAATTCGCCGACAAGATCGCCGCCCGGTACGTGGCCATCGTAGGCGGCGACGAATACGCGCGCGGGGTCGTAAAGCTCCGGGATATGCAGACCAAGGAAGAAAAAGAACTGCCGCTGGAAAGCGCGGCGAAGGAAATCGCGGATCTTATCATCTGATCATAAAGAAAAGCGTAAAAGGAGAGGAATTCAAAATGGAACGGAATCTGATCGCCAGCGTCGTCTGCGGCGAAACCAACAAGATCCAGGGATTTGTGGAAAACCTGCGCAACAAGCGCACCATGGCGTTCCTCGTGATCCGGGACCATACGGGGCGGCTGCAGGTCACCATCGAAAAGGAAAAGCACCCCGATCTGGCCGCCGTGGTGGATCAGCTGACGGTGGAAAGCGTGGTCACCTGCGTGGGCCCCGTGGTGGAAAACGAATATGTGAAAATGGGCGGTAAGGAAATGCTGCCCGAGGAAATGGAGATCCTCTCCATCGCCGAGCCTCTGCCGCTGACGAAGGACGCCGCCATCGACAGCCGCATGGACTACCGCTGGGTGGACCTGCGTAGCGATAAGAACACATTGATCTTCAAGGCCCAGACCGAGCTGGTGGCCTCCCTGCGCCAGTTCTGCCTGGACCGTCAGTTCATGGAAATCCACACCCCCAAGCTCATCGGCGCGGCCAGCGAATCCGGCAGCGACGTGTTCGAGCTCAAGTATTTCGACCGCAAGGCGTACCTGAGCCAGAGCCCCCAGTTCTACAAGCAGATGGCCATGGCCGCGGGCTTCGACCGCATTTTCGAGGTGGGCCCCGTGTTCCGCGCCGAAAAATCCTTCACCAACAAGCACGCCACCGAATTCACCGGCTTCGACGTGGAAATGAGCTATATTTCCTCCTTCCGGGACGTGATGGCCTTCGAGGCGGAGCTGCTTCAGTACGCGCTGAAAAACGTAAAAGAAAAATACGGCGAGCAGATCAAGGCCCTCTACGGGCTGGACACCGTGGTGCCCGCCCTGCCCTTCCCCGAAATGAAGCTCTGCGACGTGTACCGGGAATTGGAGGAACGCTACGGCTACACCGTGGACGACAGCGAAAAGAACGACCTGACCACCGACGCCGAGCACCTGTGCGCCAAGCTTTCCATGGACAAATTCGGCCACGAATTCCTGTTCGTGACGGATTACGGCCCCGAAAAGCGCGCATTCTATCACATG
>JAFZQK010000080.1 GCA_017620455.1 Clostridia bacterium | reverse complement strand
TGTTCACCGGCACCGTGAAGGACAACATCCGCTACGGCAAGCTGGACGCGACTGATGAAGAAATCGTCCGTGCCGCCAAGATCGCCAACGCCGATTTCTTTATTACCCATCTGCCCCAGGGCTACGATACCATGCTCACCGGCGACGGGGCCAACCTGAGCCAGGGCCAGCGCCAGCTGATCGCCATCGCCCGGGCCGCCGTGGCCGACCCGCCGGTGCTGATCCTGGACGAGGCCACCTCCTCCATCGACACCCGCACCGAGGCCCTCATCGAGAAGGGCATGGACGGGCTGATGAAGGGGCGCACCGTGTTCGTCATCGCCCACAGGCTGTCCACCGTGCGCAATTCCCAGGCCATCATGGTGCTGGAAAACGGCGTCATCATCGAGCGCGGCAACCACGAGCAGCTGCTGGAGCAGAAGGGCAAGTACTATCAGCTCTACACCGGCATGTTCGAGCTTTCCTAAGCCCTTGAAAACGGCGGAAAATGTGGTATAATATTTTTGAAATCATCAGGAAAGAGGGATTTTGATCATGGCCAAGCAGTTTATCGTTGAAACCAGCGCCCGTCACGTGCACGTGACCGCCCAGGACCTGGAAACCCTGTTCGGCAAGGGCTATCAGCTGACCCCCAAGAAATACCTGTCCCAGCCCGGCCAGTTCGCCAGCGAAGAAAGGGTGGACGTGGTAGGCCCCAAGAAGACGCTGAGCCGCGTGAGCATCCTGGGGCCCCTCCGTTCGGCGACCCAGGTGGAACTGTCCCTCACGGACGCCCGCTCCATCGGCGTCACCGCCCCCATCCGGGAAAGCGGCGACGTGGCCGGTTCCGGCGCGTGCAAGCTGGTAGGCCCCTGCGGGGAAGTGGAGGTCGCCGAGGGCGTCATCGCCGCCAAGCGCCACATCCACATGACCCCCGAGGACGCCGCCGAATTCGGCGTGGCTGACAAGCAGATCGTCTCCGTGAAGGTGAACACCGAAGGCCGCGGCCTGATCTTCGGCGACGTGGTGGTCCGGGTCAGCCCCAAGTTCTCCCTGGCCATGCACATCGACACCGACGAATCCAACGCCGCCGGCGCTTCCGGCAACGTGATGGGCGAAATCGTGGAATAATCCCATCAGGGTGCCGACAAAGTCGACACCCTGCCATCGAAAGCCAGCTAAAGCAGTCTTTCGATGGGAACATCAATTTCTTGTAACACGAGCAAAACCGGGCTTTTTTGCCCGGTTTTGCTCATGTTACGGCCAGAAATTGATAGAGGAAACGGTCATCCTGATCGTTCCTCGAACCGGCAAACCCGGTCCTGCGGAAAGTTGATGAAGGGGCGCAGCCCCTTCATACTACCCCAAAGCACTTTGTCAACAGTCTGACGGGAAGCTGAGCGACCTCCCGTTTTTTTCGTATCCGGTTACTGCTTTGCAAACACCGCTTCGGTGCCGTCGGCAAACCGGAATACGATCCGGTCCGCCCCCGGCTCCAGGCTGCCGGTGCATTCCTCGAAATTCAGCTGGATATCGTTCTTGACCATCGCCCGGATCATATCCGTTTCCATTTTCCCGTCCGCGGCCTGCCAGGCAATGCCCACGCACGAGGAATCATACGGCATCTGCAGCGCTTCCTGCAGGGCGGGGCTCACCCGGATGGTGACGAGCCCGCCGCAGGTCCCATACAGCTTCAGCTCCGCCCACACGCTTTGCCCCGCGTCGCCAAGCGCCGCGTCCGCATCGGCCCTGACCGTCACGCCCGGGACGTTCATTTCCGTCAGCGCCCATTTCGTTCCGGGCAGCCCGCTTTCCCGGCAGGCTTCCCAGCGGGCGGTCACATCCGGGAACGTGTTGGCGGCCATGGCGAGGGCAAGCTGCATATCTTCCGTGGTCGTCAGCAGCTTCAGGATCTGTTCATACCGGTTCAGCCCCATGATCGATCCGGTGAGGCCGCCGAATTCCAAATTATACCACCGATCGCCGTATTTTGCGCAGCCCATCAGCAGCAGGCCGTCCACGCCGTTGACGCGGATATGCGCCGCCATCTCCATCAGATCGTCCGCGCCGGCATACGCCCGCTGGGTCGCGCTGTTGAGCCGGTTCATGGGCATCGCAATCCTGCCCCCGGTGAGCGCCACCGGGCTGACCCACTTCACAAATTCCACACGGCCCGCGGTTTCCCGCATCGGGGAGGCGGCAAACCCATTCCGGATCCGCTGCATTTCCTCCGTCCCCAGCGGCGCGATCGTCATTCCCTGAAGCGCCGCGCCCGCTTCGATATACTGCTGCATCAGGGATTCCGCCAGCATGCCGTACCGGGCGTTCGCCGCCAGGGAACGGGAATATTCGTCCGTAATGGGAACGCCGCTGAAGCTCTGCATCGAAAACATGCCCAGCCGGCGGTTATACATTTCGGGGATCACGTGCTCCGCGAAGGTTTCCAGGGCGAAAGTGGACAGCATCTCCCCCACGTCCCCCCGGTTCATGGCGTCCAGATAGGCCGTCACCGCGTCCTCGGGGCTGGCGAATCCTTCGCCCTCCAGGCGGCCGCCCTCCGACAGCGCCCCGATGCAGGGCAAAAGCAGAGAAAGCGCCAGCAGCAGCGTCAGCATCCTTTTCATACCGTTTCCTCCCTTGCTTTTTTTCTTGCGGATCAGATCACCCGCACGCTTTTTTTCTTCAGCAGCCCGTCCCGGTTCAGCGCCACCAGGCGCTCGTACCGCTCCGCCGCCCTCTCCAGGATCTTTTCCCAGGGCACGGGGATGGTTTCCTTGGCCTTCTCTCCGATCAGGCGGCATTTTTCCGTATCCTCCAGCGCTCTGCGGATCACCCGGGCCAGATCGTCCGCGTCGTTTTCGCACAGATAGCCGTTTTCCCCGTCCCGGATGATTTCGGCCGCGGTGCTGCCCCGCACCATCACGGAGGGAGTGCCCATCACGGCGGCCTCCCGCACCACCATGGGCGCGGCGTCGTACAGAGAGGGGAAGGCGAACACCGTGGCCCGGCTGTACAGCCCGTCCAGCAGCTTCGCATCCGTCACATGCCCCGCCAGATGGGTGCGCTCGTGCAGGCCCAGGCTGTTGATTTTTCTTTCGATCTCCTTCATGTCCGGCCCCTGGCCCGCCAGGATCAGATGGAATTTCGTCCCCTCCGCCATCAGCCGGGCGCAGCCCTCCAGCACGGTGAGGATATTTTTCTTCCAGTTCATCTGGCCCACGAACAGGATCATGGGATCCCGCCCCAGGCCCCAGCGGCGGTTGACCTCCTCCACCGCCCCGGGCTCCGCCACCCGCAGGGTGACGCCGTTTGGCATCACCTGGATGTCGCCCTCGTAGCCGTAGCTCCGCAGCACGTCCGCAGTGTTGCTGCCCACGGCCCAGACCTCGTCGCACCGTTCAAAGAAATTCACTACGAATTTGGTGGCCGCTTTCGCTAAGGTCTCGGATTTGGTGACCTTGAGAAAATCGTCGTAATACTTGGAATGGAAGGTGCCCACCAGGGGCAGCTTGCGCTGGGCGGCGATGCGGATGGCCTCCGACCCGGCGGTAAAGGGGCTGTGGGCGTGCACGATATCCAGGGGGATCATTTTGATCCGCTTGCGGTAATGGGCGTCCCAGGGCGCTTCGCCGGTCCTGTACTGCTTCATGCCGGGCACGCTGCGGGCCTGAAAATCCACCAGCTCGAAGGGGTAGCCGCCCCGATAGCCCGTATCGTACATGGGGGATACCACCGTCACCTGATGGCCCATTTTGCACAGCGTTTCCGAATACGCCAGGGCCACCCGGCCCACGCCGTCCACCACCGGCAGGAATGTATCCGTAAACTGACCGATCCTCAGCATTTCACTGTTCCTCCGTTTTGCTCATGGGGTTCCTATTTCCTCCGCCAGGCGCAGCTGCAATGCGGTATAGCGCCGGGCGATGTGATTGTTGCGCACCATCTGGACGATGCACTCCTCCCGGCCCACCAGCACCACCAGCTTCCGGGCCCGGGTCAGGGCGGTATAAAACAGATTCCGCGTCAGCAGCCTGGGCGGGCCGCCCACCACGGGCATCACCACGCAGGGAAATTCGCTGCCCTGGCTCTTGTGCACGGACAGGCAATAGGCCAGTTCCAATTCCTCCAGCTGCTGATAATCGTATTCCACGGTCCTTTCGTCGTCGTAGCGCACGGTCACGATCCGGTCGTCCGCGTCGATGGCGGAAATGAAGCCCACGTCCCCGTTGAACACGCCCATGCCCTCGGCGCCGTCGTCGGCGCGCCAGGGCAGCTGATAATTGTTTTTGACGTGCATCACCTTGTCGCCCGTGCGGAAAACGGCGCTGCCGTAGGCGATCTCCCGCTTGCGCGGGGCGGGCGGGTTCAGCTGCTCCTGCAGAAGGGCGTTGAGCTGCTGCACCCCCGCGCCGGCCTTCCTGCTGGGGGACAGCACCTGGATGTCCCGCACCGGGTCCGCGGATTTGAGGAAGGCGGGCAGCCGCCGGGCGCACAGGCCCACGATGGCCCCCGCCGCGTCCTCCGCGGTGGGCTGGCGCTCAAAGAAAAAGTCGCTGTCCCGCCGGTTCAGGATGGGATTTTCCCCGCCGTTGATCCGGTGGGCGTTCAACACGATCAGGCTTTCCCCGCTCTGCCGGAAAATATCCGTGAGCCGCACCGAGGGGATCGCCCCGCTCTGCAGGATATCCCCCAGCACGTTCCCCGCCCCCACGGAGGGCAGTTGGTCCGCGTCCCCCACCAGGATGAGCCGGGTGCCGGGCCGCAGCGCCCGCAGCAGCGACCGCATCAGGAACACGTCCACCATGCTCATTTCGTCCACGATCACGCAGGCGCAGTCCAGGGGGTTCTGCTCGTCCCGCAGGAATTTTCCTTCCTCCCCGGCGAATTCCAGCAGCCGGTGCAGGGTTTTCGCCTCGTGGCCGGTGGCCTCGCTCATGCGCTTGGCCGCCCGTCCCGTGGGCGCTGCCAGCAGCACCCCGTCCCCCAGCAGGGCCAGGATGCAGTTGATGATGGTGGTTTTGCCCGTGCCGGGGCCACCGGTGATCACCATCAGCCCCCGCTGCACCGCCTCGGACACCGCCCGACGCTGGTTTTCACTGAATCGGATGCCCCCGGACTTTTCAAAATCCCGGATCCGCCTGTCTACTTCCGGCAGGATCGCCGTCTGGGCCGCGTTCATCAGCAGCCGCAGATACCTTGCGATTTCTTTTTCCGCATAAAAGAACGGCGACAGCATCATGGCCTGGACGCCGTCGGGCATGTCCGCGGCGATGATCTCCCGGGAAAAGAGCAGCCCGTCCAGGGCGTGCACCAGCATTTCCCCCTGGATCCGCAGCCCCCGGGCCGCCCGGTCCATCAGCTCCTCCCGGGGCAGATACGTGTGCCCCTCGCCGTTGGCCGCCTCCTGGAGGGCGTATTTCAGCCCGGCCTTCAGGCGGTAATCGCTGTCCTGGGGGATGCCCAGGGAAAGGGCGATCCGGTCCGCCGTAAGGAAGCCCACGCCCTCGATGTCGTCGATGAGCCGGTAGGGGTTTTCCCGGATTTTGCGCTGGGCGTCCGCCCCGTAAATGCGGCTGATTTTCACCGCCAGGGAGGGCGGCACGCCGTAGCTCTGCAGGAATACCATGGCTTCCCGCGCCCCGTACTGCTCCTGGAAGGACGCCGCCAGCTGCGCCGCCCGTTTTTTTCCGATGCCCGGGATCTCCGTGAGCCTTTCCGGGTGTTCGCTCATGATATCCAGGGTTTCTTTCCCGAATTCCGCCACGATCAGCTTCGCCGTGGCCGGGCCGATGCCCCGGATAAGCCCCGAGCCCAGATACCGCTCGATGCCCAGCAGGGTGGTAGGCTTCCGGATCTCGCAGGAAACGGCCTTCCACTGCCTGCCGTACTGGGGATGCTCCACCCAGCCGCCGGTGAGGAGGATCTGCTCCCCCGCGGCCAGGGGCGGCAGCGTGCCCACGGCCACCACGCTTTCCCGGCCAGTGCGCACCTCCACGACGGAATAACCGTTTTCCTCGTTGCGGAAAACGGTGCCCTCCACGGTGGCTTCCAGCTGCTGCGCGTCCTGATCCGGCATAGCGCCCTCCCACACAAAACGATCCGTGCCTATTATACCCCTTTTTCATTTTCCTGGCAAGGCGCGCAAAAAAGGCCTCCCGTCTTCTGAGAACGGGAGGCCATATGGTGGGGTTACCGTTGGATCACATACTCGATGATCCGGCTTTCGCCGTCGGTATCCCGATATTGGATCACTTCCCCGGGGGCGTGAAAGTAATAGGCGTTATTCTTCGACAGGAGATCAAACTTTTCCTGGGTTTCCGCGTCGCACAGAGGGATGTCGTCTCCCGCCTGATAAAGCGTAATAATGCCATTCGGGCCCTTCAGCTCCATTTTCACGCCCTCGGGCCAGGAATCGTTGTATTTGACGATCTCCGTATTCCCGTCTACCGGCACACCCTCCGAAAGCAGTTTCTCAATATCTTCTTGGGTCAGGCTCCAGTCAGAGGCGGCCCAGACGCGTCCCTCCTGCCAGACATAGTTGACACAGAGGGCGTTCATCGCGGCAAAGGCCCAATCCCCATTGGATAGCCGGATCACAAATTGATCCGCATAAGCGTACCGGGCCGTGAATTTTTCGTTGTCAAAATCCCGGTTCAAAAGCTTTGCCAGCCAGGGATAATCAAAAGTGTACTGATATGCCGTCACCTGCTGCTGCTTATCATCCCATACGCTGGCCATGGCGCAGCGCCCGAAGTAATGACGGTACTGTTCGTCCGGGGTGAATTGCAGCAGAATAGCCCCCTGCTCCGTTCGCACCAGATGGGCGTCCTGCATCCAGGAGATGGGCACAGCCGTGTCGACGTTATACAGGATCTCGGGATAGGCTATGATCTCAGTGCAGACGATCAGCACCACCACCGCCAGCACCGTCGCCGCGATCCGCCACAGGCGGAAGCGCCGCCCTTCCTTTTTCAGCGCCTTTTTGAATCCCTTCGCCGCCTTTTCGTCCGTTACCGGGGCGGGCGTCGCCGCCCGGGCGTCTGAAAGGGCCTTTGCGCAGGACTCACAGGTTTTTACGTGCTCCTCCACAGCCGCCCGGCTTTCCTCGCCGCACACTTCGTCCGCCACCAGCGGGATCAAATCCCGCACCACGCCGCAAGTGATTTTATCCTTCATGGTCATCTTCCTCCATCATCCGCAGCAATTTCTGTTTCGCCCGGAAATACGTCACCCGCGCCCAGCTTTCCCCTTTTTCAAACAGCGCCCCGATCTCCTGATAGGGCAGTTCCCCGAACACCCGAAGGGAAAACACCTCCTTATACGGCTCCTCCAATCGGTGCAGCATCCGATGCAGCCTTTTCGCCGTGTCCCGATCCGTCAGCGCCCCTTCCAGGTCTCCGTCATCCGGGATGGCTTCCCAGTCCGGGTCGGCAGCCTCCCGTTTGCGTTTTCGCAGGGAGGAAACGTACAGGTTATGAGCGATGGAGCACAGATACGTGTCGATGGAGGATCGGCCCTGAAACGCCTCCGGGTTTTTCATGATCCGGAAAAAAGTCTCCTGGGTGATCTCCTCCGCCGTGTGCTCGTTCCGGGAAAGAGAGAGGACGAAAGTATACACCCGTCGGAAATACTGCGCATATATTTCTTCCAGCCGCATGCCCTCTCCCTCCTTTCACTTATTAGACGCTAGGCGCATCCCCGCGTTACAGACGGTATATAAAAATTCCGCTTCACGCGGATATTTCCTTCCTCGGGCGCATACTGTGGCATATCAGAACGCGTCAAGGAGGCATCCGCCATGACTGACAAAACGATCCGTCATTTCTTCCCCGGCAGCAACACCGCCGCGGGCTTCGTGGGCTTTTTTGAGAATCTCCGCTCCCTCGCCCGCCGCGCCGTGATCCTCAAGGGCGGCCCCGGGGTGGGCAAAAGCACCCTGATGCGGGAAGTAGGCGCCCATTTTGAAAAGGCCGGGCAGGAGGTGCGCTATTATTTCTGCTCCGGCGATCCGGACAGCCTGGACGCCGTGTTCGCTCCGGAAGCGGGCTTCCTGGTGCTGGACGGCACCGCGCCCCACGTGGTGGACCCCGTCCTGCCCGGGGCCCGGGACGGGATCCTGAACCTGGGCGTCTGCCTGAACGAAGGGCATCTGTCCGCCCAGGCCCTGGAAATCGAAACGCTCTGCGCCGAAATCGCCGATTGCTATGCCCAGGCGTACCGGTATCTCCGGGCCGCGCTGGAAATCCGCCGTGACGCCGGCGCGGTTTATCGGGAAGCCCTGCCGGAGCGGGAGCGCCGCCGCCTGATCCGGGATCTTCTGTCCCGTCTGCCCTCCAGCCCTCTCGGGGAAGAATCGCACTGCTTCGCCCAGGCCATCACATGGAAGGGCGTTCTGCAGGAAATGGACGCCGTGATCACCGGCGCGGTCTGCTGCCTGGACGTTCCCTGGGGCTTCGACGCCGACGCGCTGCTGGCCCCCGTCCGGGCCGCCGCCGGGCAGGCGGGGCTCGCCCGGATCGCCTGCCACGATCCCCTGGACGCCGGGAAGCTGGCCCACGTGCAGGCGGGCGGCGTGCTGTTTGCCACCGCCGCGCTGCTGGACGCCCCCGCTCTCATTCCGGAATGGGACGCCGCCGTGCTGCGCCGGGAAGCCTCCCGGCTGAAATTCGACCGGGCGGTGCACGATCTGTGCCTGAATCAGGCGGTAGAATGTCTCTCCGCCGCCAAATCCCGCCACGACGCCCTGGAGCGCTACTACATCGACGCCATGGATTACGCCCGCCTGGACGAAATCAAAGCGGAATTCCTCGCCTCGCTGCCCCGGGGATGATCCCCGTCCGGAAAAACGGCGGCGCAGCCTCCTCCCGGATCGGGAAAGCGCTGCGCCGCTGCTTTTTCTTCCATCAGGCGTCGACCTTTTTGTAGGTTTCTCCGCGGAACCAGGGCCTCTCCCGGTCGTTGGTCTGCCAGGTAAAGCAGTTCGGCCGGTTCAGCAGCATCCGGGAAAAATAAAGGAAAGCGATGAACTCGATATAGGGCTTTCCCTGGTAGATGCTTTTGCTCTCGCTCCCGCTGGAATAGCTGGCATGGCCCACGGCGTTGATGTCAAGCAGCCGCTGGATGACCTGCTGCGCTTCCTGGGCGGATACGTCCAGCGCCCCGGCCATGGCCTCCGCGTCAAAATAGGTGTTGGGATTGCTTTCGATGTAATACAGGCCCCGCAGCACGTTGGGCTGCGCCAGCGCCCCGTACAGCCGCACCAGCGCCTCATCGTAGGGCACCGCGCTCTCGTAGCCCGCTTCCGGCTCGGGGATCAGAAGGAAATACGGCTGTTTTTCATTCAGCCTGCCCTGAAAGAATCCTTCGTCCAGGGTGGCCTCCGTATACTGCTGTTCCGATATGTCGTCAAACAGCGACGCGCTGTACCGCTTCACCCAGCACATCGACGCGCCGCACAATTGCCCGATGCGATACAGTTCGCGAATTTTTTCGTGCCACGGAACGCCGTGCATGTGCTGCAAAAACCGGTCATAGAAGGTCGGTTCCTCTTCCCTTCTTCCAAAAAGCGCGTCGATGGATACGCCCAGCGCGTCCGCAATGGCGGGCAGCAGCGCCGCGTCCGGCATCCCGCCCTGCTCCCATTTGCTCACCGCCTGGGGCGACACGCCCACGATGGCGGCCAGCTCCTCCTGCTTCATGCCCTTTTCCTTGCGAATGGATTTGAGATCAAAAGCTGCATCCATGAATGACCCTCCTTCGTTTTTCTTCGTTTTTCCTGCCCGGGCAATCGCATCATAACAGAAACCGGCGGTTGTTTCAACAAATGTTTTCTTGAAAAAAACCGCTTTCGTTTGTCCGTCCTTTCCGTTTTCAAACGAAAGTGGTTTTTTGTTTTATCATTCAAATAAGAAGGTTCTTGGATCAGCTTTCCTGATGGCTCAGGATCTTTTCGCAGAACGAAACGATCTCCTCTTTCCTGGGCTCCACCATTTCCCTGTTTTCGATCCCGGGCAGGCCCAGGCTGCCCATGCAGGCGATTTCCAGGTGGCCGTAAAAATGCTCGATGCTCTCGATGATCCGCTCGCATTCCCGCATCCCCGAGCCGGTCCGCAGCGCGATCGCGTATCCTTTTTTGCCCCGCGGTATCGTCGCGTGGGGCTCGTGCGTATTACACCAGGGCGTGCACCGGTCGATGAACGCCTTGAACTGCCCGGGAATGTCCGCCCAATAGGAGGGCGCCACGGAAACGACGATATCCGCCCGGGCGAATTCCCCCATGATTTCCACAACGTCGTCCCGCAGGACGCACCGGCCCGTCGCATGGCAGGCCCTGCACCCCCGGCAAAAGCTGAATTGATAATCATCAATGCAGATGGTTTTCACAGTGCAGCGTTCTGCAAGCCGATCCGATACAAGGCGTGCGATCTCTGCCGTAGCCCCGCTGCGCACCGGGCTGCAATTCACAATCAGCGCTCTCATCCCCGCGTCCTCCGTCATTGTCGTCGTTTTTTGCGTATCTTCATTATAGGCTTCATTTCCCGTACTCGCAATAGGTTTTCAGCCGGATCCTGGCAAGCGCGTTTCCTTCGCTGCACGAAAAAAGAGGATATCGTTCAGATATCCTCCGTTGGAATCCGGCGGCGACCTACTCTCCCGGGCCGTGTCCAGCCAAGTACCATCGGCGCTGAAGGGCTTAACTTCTGTGTTCGGTATGGGAACAGGTGGGACCCCTTCGCTATTGCCACCGGAAACTGAATTTCACGCATAGCCTGCGCTTCGCTGGCCTATGCTCCTGCCATCTCAATTGCTTGAGTGGCAGCGCGTCGCAAACCTGAAGGTTTGCTCCTTATCGCATGGCCTGCGCTTCGCTGGCCCATGCTCCCGACACATCAATTTCTTGAGTGTCGGCGCGTCGCAAACCTAAAGGTTTGCTCCTGATCGCATGGCCTGCGCTTCGCTGGCCCATGCTCCCGACACATCAATTTCTTGAGTGTCGGCGCGTCGCAAACCTGAAGGTTTGCTCCTTGTCGCATGGCCTGCGCTGGCCTTGCTTGCGCATCCTGACAACTGCACAGTGAAGAGAACAAGTCTTGTTGGGACCTTTTTCGTCTCAGTCTTGAAATCAAGCCCTCGACCGATTAGTATCGTCAAGCTCCACATGTTACCATGCTTCCACCGACGACCTATCACCTGGTAGTCCTCCAGGG
>JAFZQK010000008.1 GCA_017620455.1 Clostridia bacterium | reverse complement strand
TACGCCCTGGGCCGGCACCTTCGTCAAGGATGCGGACAAGCCGATCATGGAGGATCTGAAAGCTCGGGGACTGCTGCTCAAAAAAGCGCTGTTCGAACATGAATATCCCTTCTGCTGGCGCTGCGATACGCCGCTTTTGTACTATGCCCGGGGCGGCTGGTTCATCAAAACCACCGCGGTCAAGGACCATTTGGTGGCCAACAACCGCGCCGTCAACTGGTATCCGGACAACATCAAGGAAGGCCGCATGGGCAATTTCCTGGAAAACGTGGTGGACTGGGCCCTGAGCCGGGAGCGCTACTGGGGCACGCCGCTGCCTATCTGGGAGTGCGAGGACGGGCACATACACGTCATCGGCAGCAGGCAGGAATTGATGGACATGGCCATCGGAGACGTGGACCTGCCCGAGCTGCACCGGCCCTACATCGACGAAGTGAAGATCAAGTGCCCCTGCTGCGGCAAGCCCATGACCCGGGTCAAGGAAGTCATCGACTGCTGGTACGATTCCGGCTCCATGCCCTTCGCCCAGTGGCACTATCCCTTTGAAAACAAAGAGGAGTTCGAGCGCCGCTTCCCGGCGGATTTCATCTCCGAGGCCATCGACCAGACCCGGGGCTGGTTCTATTCGCTTTTGACCATTTCCACCCTGCTCTTTGGCCGCCCGCCCTTTGAAAACTGCGTGGTGCTGGGCCACGTGCAGGACAAGGACGGCCGGAAAATGAGCAAGCACCTGGGCAACGTGGTGGACCCCATGGCGGTACTGGACAAGCAGGGGGCCGACGCGGTGCGCTGGTTCTTCTATTCGTCCTCCGCGCCCTGGCTGCCCTGCCGCTTCCATGAGGACGCCCTCAACGAGGGGCCCCGTCGGTTCATGGGCACGCTGTGGAACACCTATTACTTCTATGTGCTGTACGCGGACATCGATCAGTTCGATCCCACGAAGCACGATCTGGACAAATGCGAGCTGACGCTGATGGACCGGTGGGTGCTCAGCCGGCTGAACACCGTGGTCCGGGGCGTGGACGAGGATCTGACCGCCTACCGCATCACCGAATCCACCCGGAAGATCGCCGATTTTGTGGACGAGCTTTCCAACTGGTACGTGCGCCTGGGCCGCGACCGGTTCTGGGGCAAGGGCATGGAAGGGGACAAGGAAGCCGCGTTCATGACGCTGTATACCGTCCTTTCCACGCTGGCGAAGGTCATCGCGCCGTACATGCCCTTCATGGCGGAAAGCATCTATCAGAACATCGTGCGCACCGTGGATGCGAACGCGCCGGAATCCGTGCATCTGTGCGATTATCCGGCCTGCGACGAAAGCAGGATCGACCCCGAAGCCGAGCGGCAGATGGCCGCGGTGGAAACCGTGGTGCAGCTGGGCCGCAGCTGCCGCCAGCTTTCCAACATCAAGGTGCGCCAGCCCCTAAGCATGCTGTACGTGGCCGGAGCCGATTTCGGCGAGGTGTACAGGACGCTGGTGGAGGATGAGCTGAACGTGAAGAACGTGCAGTTCATCAAGGACGCGGGCGAATTCGTCAATTATGATCTGAAGCCCAATTTCCTCACCCTCAAGACCCGCTACGGCAGGTTCCTGGGCCGGATGCGGGGCGAATTGCAGAAGCTGAACGGCGCCGACGTGGTGGCCGCCTTCGACCGGGGCGAAACCGTGACGCTGATCCTGGATGGCACGGAAATCGTGCTGAACAGGGAAGACGTGCTGGTGGAGGCCGTGAAGAAGGAGGGCTATACCTCCCAGGTGGACGGCAAGCTCACCGTGGTACTGGATACCGCGCTGACGCCGGAGCTGGTCCGGGAGGGCTACGCCCGGGAAGTGATCAGCAAGGTGCAGAACATGCGCAAGGACGCGGGCTTTGACGTGACGGACCGGATCAGCGTCACCGTGCAGGGCGATCAGGATGTATTGAACGCGGTGAAGGCCCATCAGGATATGATCCAAAAGGGCGTGCTGGCGGTGGAGATCGTATTCGGCGGCGCGCCGGAGGGCGCTTATGCCCAGGACGCCGACTTAAATGGCAAGGCCGCGCGCCTCAGCGTACGCCGGGCATGAAAGCGGGAGCCCTTCCCACTGGCAGCAGCTCGGACCCGGAAACGGGCCAGCGGCAGGATGTGTATGAACTGAAATAAACCGACGCAGCCGCGGCATAAACGCCGCGGCTTTTTTTGCACTTGTTTGGGGTCGGGGAATAGGATGATACCGGGCGGCTTCATGCCGTCAATCGAAATAAAAAGCGAGGGAAAACCATGGCTTTTTACAATATTATCGATCATCCCGATCAGAACGACGAGGAATCCCGGGCGTCCTATGCGGCGCTGTATCATCTGGGCTGGCCCGAAAGCTGCCGCCGGTGCTGCCGGGGTCCCATAGGCCTGACGGGGCCCACCGGCCCTGCAGGTCCTACCGGGCCTACCGGCCCCAGCGGCGGCGAAACGGGCCCTACCGGACCCACCGGCCCCACGGGTGAAACGGGCCCTGCCGGCGCCACCGGTCCCACCGGCGCCACCGGGCTGACAGGCTCTACAGGCGAAACGGGGCCCACCGGCCCGGCAGGGGAAGCAGGCCTCGCAGGCGCCACCGGCCCGACCGGCCCCACCGGTGAACCCGGCCCGACCGGCCCTGCGGGAGAAATGGGTCTGCCTGGCGCAACCGGTCCCACCGGCCCGGCCGGCGCAACCGGTCCTACGGGTGAAACTGGCCCGACCGGTGAGATTGGTCCCACGGGTGAAACTGGCCCGATGGGTGAAACGGGTCCTACGGGCGAAACTGGCCCTACTGGTGAAACGGGCCCGACTGGCGAGACTGGCCCGACCGGCGCAACCGGCCCGACTGGCGAGACTGGTCCCACAGGTGAAACTGGCCCGACGGGTGAAACGGGTCCTACGGGCGAAACTGGCCCTACCGGTGAAACGGGTCCTACTGGTGAAACCGGCCCGACTGGCGAAACTGGTCCGACTGGTGAAACCGGCCCGACTGGTCCGACTGGCGCAACCGGTCCTACGGGCGTAACTGGTCCGACGGGTGAGACGGGTCCCACAGGCGCAACCGGTCCCACAGGCGCAACCGGGCCTACCGGTCCCACGGGCCCCACTGGACCGGCGGGCACGGTGACACCTGCCGCGGCGGTGGCGGATGCGTTTGACGAAGAGGACGTGTATGATCAGTTTAATCTGCTGCTGGCAAACATGCGGGCGGCGGGGCTGCTGAGCAGATAAAGGACAAAGGGGATGGCGGCGCGTCCGCCATCCCCGGTTTGGAGGCGGCATGAAGATCATCGTTTACGCGATCTGCAAAAACGAAAGCAAATTCGCGGCCCGCTGGGCGGCGTCCATGGGGGAGGCGGATGAGATTTATGCGCTGGATACCGGCTCCGAAGACGGAACGGCGGCGCTGCTGCGCCGGGCGGGGGTGCATGTGACCGAAGAGATCATTTCTCCCTGGCGCTTTGACGCGGCCCGGAACCGTTCGCTGGAGCTGGTGCCGCAGGACGCGGACATTTGCGTGTGCACGGATCTGGACGAGATGTTCGAGCCGGGATGGCGGAAGCATCTGGAAGCGGCCTGGAAAAAGGATACCTGCCGGGCGGCGTATCGCTATACCTGGAATTTCAATCCGGACGGATCGGAGGGGCACGTTTTTTATCTGGAAAAGATCCATCGCAGGCACGGCTACAAATGGACCCATCCGGTGCACGAGGTGCTGGAGTGGCAGGGAGAAGGGGAGGAAAAGCGGATCATGGCGGAGGGCGTACAGCTCAATCATCTGGCGGATCCCCGGAAATCCCGGGCGCAGTATCTGCCGCTGCTGGAGCTGTCGGTGCGGGAAGCGCCGGAGGACGACCGCAACATGCACTACCTGGGAAGGGAGTATTTCTTCTATCATCGCTGGGACGACTGCATCCGCACATTGCAGCGGCATCTGGCCCTGCCGAAGGCCACCTGGGCGGACGAACGCTGCGCCTCTATGCGGTATATCGGCAAGGCGTACCAGCACAAGGGAAACGAAAAGGAAGCGGAAAAGTGGCTGTGGCGGGCCGTGGCGGAGGCCCCGCATCTGCGGGAGCCCTGCATGGACCTGGCGAAAATGTATTATCTGCGGAAGGACTGGGAAGCCCTGGCCTATATCGCTTCCCGGGCGCTGGCCATCACGGCGCGGACGCGGAGCTATATCAGCGAAAGCGACGCCTGGGGAAGCACGCCCTGGGATTACCGGACGCTGGGGCTGTACTATACGGGACGGAAGCGGGAAGCGCTGGCCGCGGCGGAGGAAGCGGCGCGGCTGTCGCCCGGGAACGAACGGCTGCAAAAGAACGCGGCGGTGATCCGGACAGCGGTTGAAAAGGACGGATGAACGGGTAGTATTGACTTGCGGCGGGCAGATGGGATATAATAAGCCCTGCCCGCGAGTGTGTTGGAACTGGCAGACAACCGAGACTTAAAATCTTGTGCCCTCTGGGCGTGCGGGTTCGAGCCCCGCCACTCGCATGAAAAAAACCCCTGCTGCGCGCAGGGGTTTTCATTGTGTCAGATTCTTTATTTCGCCTTCTGGCCGATCTTGTTTTCCGTGCCGTTCCGGAGCCGCTCCAGATTGCTGCGGTGGCGGTATACCCCCAGGGCCAGCATCACCAGGGCCCAGACCGCGTAGGGCCAGAAGGGCTGGGTGATGGCCATGAGGAGGAAAAACACCGTCAGCATCGTCAGGCTCCCCACGGAAATATAGCTGCACAGGCAGATCACCAGGATGCAGCAGGCCCCGGCGAACAGCCCGTGCCAGGGGAAGAGGATCAGCAGCACCGCGGAGGAACAGGCGATGCCTTTCCCGCCCTGGAAGCCGAAGAACACGGGCCAGTTGTGGCCCAGGATGGCGGCCAGGCCGGCGATCATGCCGCCGTACTGCCCGGCGATGAGCAGCCCCAGGGCGACGGAAAGGGCGGCCTTGGCAAAATCGCCCAGGAACGTGAGCGCCCCGCCCTTGAGGCCCATCACCCGCAGGGCGTTGCTGGCGCCGGTGTTGTGGCTGCCCTCCTTACGCAGATTATGCCCCGCTTTGCGGGAAATCAGGATGCCGGAGGAAATGCTGCCCAGCAGATAGCCGATCACGGCGCAAAGAAGATATTTGAAGATCATGGATGGATATCCTCCTTCTTTTTTTCACGCAGCTGAAAGCGGATGGGCGTTCCCTCGAAGCCGAAGGCCTTGCGGATGCAGTTTTCCAGATAGCGCTGATAGGAAAAGTGCATCAGCTCCTCGGCGTTGATGAACAGGGAAAAGGTGGGCGGGCAGACGCCGGTCTGGGTGCCGTAATAGATTTTCAGCTTCCTGCCCGCGATGGTGGGGGGCTGAAGGGACATCTGCGCGTCCCCCAGCACGTCGTTGAGGGCGCCGGTGCCGATCCGGCGGCTGGCCTGGGCGTACACCCGATTGACCTCGGGCAGCACGTTCTGGGCGCGCTGGCCGGTGAGGGCGGAAATGAAAAGCACCGGAGCGTAATCCATGAATTTCAGGTCTTCGATGACCTGCTTTTTGTATTTTTCCAGGGTGCCGGTTTCCTTGTTCAGAGCGTCCCATTTATTGACGACCACCACGGCGGCCCTGCCTTCCTCGTGGATCATGCCGGCGATGCGGGCGTCCTGCTCGGTGACGCCGTCCTGGGCGTCGATGAGCAGAAGCGCCACGTCGCACCGGCGGATGGCGGAAATGGACCGCAGCACGCTGTACCTCTCCAGGGATTCGTCTTCGATGGCGCGCTTGCGGCGGATGCCGGCGGTGTCGATCACGTTGTATTCGGTGCCGTCCGGGCCGGTGAAAAAGGTGTCCACGGCGTCCCGGGTGGTGCCGGGGATATCGGAAACCATGGTGCGCTCCTCGCCCAGCAGCCGGTTCGTCAGGCTGGATTTGCCCACGTTGGGCCGGCCCACCAGCGCCAGCTGGATCACGTGACGGTCGGCTTCTTCTTCGTCTTCGCTTTGGGGAGGAAGGCGCTTTACGATCTCGTCCAGCAGATCACCCAGGCCCAGCATGTTGGTGGAGGAAATGCCCACCGGATCGCCCAGGCCCAGGGCGTAAAATTCGTACAGATTGTCGTTGAGCCCGGCATGGTCCAGCTTATTCACGGCCAGCACCACCGGCTTGCGGGCGCGCCGCAGCAACGCCGCCACTTCCTCGTCGTCCGGGGTCAGCCCGGTGCGTGCATCGGTAAAAAAGCAGATCACATCCGCCGTTTCGATGGCGATTTCCGCCTGCCGGCGCATCTGGGAGAGGAGCACGTCCTCGCTCCGGGGGTCGATGCCGCCGGTGTCAATGAGGGTGAATTTGCGATTGATCCATTCCACGTCGGCGTAGATGCGGTCCCGGGTGACGCCGGGAACGTCCTCCACAATGGCGATGCGGCGGCCCGAAATCTTATTGAAAAAGGTGGATTTGCCCACGTTGGGGCGGCCCACGATGGCGACCAGCGGTTTTGTGCTCATGGCTGCTCCTTTATGCCCAGCAGGGCTTCGTACAGCGCGCCGCCCCGGTTTTCGCACAGCGTCAGGGGGACTTTCAGCGCGGCGCGGAAAGAATCCAGCGTCATATCGTCCAGAAACAGGTCGCGGCCTTCCCGCAGCGTCACGTTGCACAGGATCACTTCGTCCGTATGCTCCTGATCCAGCTGCGAAAGGATATCCTGCCCGGTGAGCAGGCCCGTGACGGTGACGGTCTCGCCGAAAAAGCGGTTCCGGATGGGCTGCACCCGGACGGATACGCCCCTGGGGCCCCAGCGGTCGATCCATTTCTGCATATACGGGGCGATGCTGACCCCGCAGGGGATCAAAACCCGGCGGGGCCGGGCGGGGCGGGGATCAAACCCGGAGGCGGAAATGAAGCCGCTGAGGAATCGGCGCATCAGGCCCACGCCGTTTTCGATCTGGCAATAGTTTTCGTAATACGCTTCCTCCGGCAGCTCCTCCCCGGCGATGCAGAGCATTTCATCCGAGGGGAAAACGAAGCGGGTGCCGAACCGGTCCAGGCAGGTTTTCTGCCATCTGCGGCAGATCTCCAGCACTGCTTTGGCCTGCTCCCGGGTGTAGGGGGCCAGCTTTTCCAGCCCCTCCCGGTATTTCGTGAGGCCCACGGGCACCAGGGCGGCGCTTTGGGCGGCGGGCCACAGGGAGGAAAGGGTATTCAGGGTATCCTCCAGCACGCTCCCGTCGTTCCATCCGGAGCACAGCACGATCTGGCAATGGAATTTGATGCCGTGATCCCTGAAAGCGTTCAGCCGGTCCAGGAGGAAGCGGGCGTTGGGGTTTTTCATCATTTTCACCCGCACGTCCGGGTCCGTGGCGTGAACGGAGATATACAGGGGGGAGGCCTTCCGGCGCAGGATGCGGTCAAATTCCCTATCGTCCACGTTGGTGAGGGTGATGAAATTGCCCATCATCAGGGACAATCGCCAATCGTCGTCCTTGATATAAAGGGATTCCCGCATGCCGGGAGGCATCTGGTCGATGAAGCAGAAGACGCATTTGTTTTTGCACTGCCGGGGGGTGCAGGCCAGGGTATCGGCCAGGCGCAGTCCCAGCGGCGCGTCCTTGGCTTTGATGATGCGGACGCGGCCCGGCGTGCCGTCCGCGCGGATGAGATCCAGATCCAGGCGGGACCGGTTGGTCAGCGCCTGATAGTCGATCTCGTCCAGGACGGGCTCGCCGTTGATGGAAAGGAGGCTGTCGCCGGGGCGGATGCCGCGCCGGTAGGCGATGCCGTGGGGCTCCACGCCCAGGATCTGATGCGCCAAGCGGGCCCCTCCTTTCGTGTTCGATCAACGATTCATTATCGGCCATTTGCCGAAAAAAGTCAACCCAGGGAGAACCGCTCCCACATTTCGCTCCCGCCCAGCCGGACGGCGTGATCGTAGCCCAGGGACAGCAGCAGCGCTTCCGATTCTTCATACCCGCAGGTGAGGAAGCGCATATCGTGGCAATCGGAATTGACGATCACTTCGCCGCCCCAGTTTTTCCATTCCCTGAACAGGAACGGGGCGGGATAGGGGGTATCCAGGTAACCCCGGGCCATGCCCCCGGTGTTCACCTCCAGCAGCGCGCCTGTTCCGGCCAGCGGGCGCAGGGCGTCCAGGGCCAGGCGGCGGTAAGCGGGGGAATCTTCATCATACAAACGGAGCTTGGCGTTGTTTTTGCGGATCAGATCGAAATGGGCGATGATGGCGGGCCTGCTATCCAGCACGTAATCCCGCAGCATGGAAAAATAGCGCCGGGCCATTTCCATTCCGTCGCCGCCACAGCATTCATCCACATAGGCTTTCAGGCTTTCCGCACGGCCGTCCACGGCGGCGTGATGCCCGTCGGGCTTTTCAAAGTAATGGACGGCGGCGAGGAAGTAATCGTACCCCGTGGGGTCGGCGCAGGAATAAAGATCCCGTTCGATCCCCAGGCGAATCCGCATCCGGCCTTCGTATTCCCGGGCAAGGGCGCGGATCTCCGCTTTGTATTCGTCTTCCCGGCGGGGGTCGATGCAGTATTCGGGATCGAAGGTCTGGGCGGCGTGGGAGGAAAAGCCCAGGGATACGAAGCCCAGCTCGAGCGCGCGGCGGGCCATATCCGCGGCGGGGGTTTTGCCGTCGCAGTGTGGGGTGTGGGTATGGGCGCAGGAAAGAATGCTCATCGCAGGGCCTCCTCAAGCACGGCAAGCGCTTCGTCAAAGCAGACGGCGTTGGCGCACAGCATGCCGCAGGCGTCCTCATAGTACGGCGCGGCATGGCCCAGGGAATGAAACCGCCCGCCCGCCTCCGTAACGATCAGGGAGCCGGCCGCGATATCCCAGGGGCGCAGGCGCAGTTCAAAAAAGATATCCGCCCGGCCGCAGGCCACGTCGCACAGGTCCAGCGCGGCGGAGCCGGACCTTCGCAGGTCCCCCGCCCAGCGCAGGAAACGCCCGGCGGCCTTCATGGTCTTTTCACGCAGGTCCGCGTCGTAGGGCGAGGTGCCGAAGGCGACCAGGGCGTTTTCCATGCCCGCGGAAGAAACGCGGATGGGAGAGCCGTTGAGGCGCGCGCCTTTTCCCGCTTCCGCGGAAAACAGTTCATCGGCGTAAGGATTGTAAATCACGCCGCATACGGGCGCTTTGTTCACAAGCAGCGCCACGGACACCGCGGAACAGTTCCGGCGGCGCATATAATTCAGCGTGCCGTCGATGGGATCCACCACGAAGGTGGGGCGGTCGGTGAGCGGCTCGTTCTCCTGCTCCTCGGCAAAGAAGCGGGAGCCGGGGATCAGGGCGGAAAGGGCGGCTTTCAGGTATCCCTGCACCGCCACGTCCGCGTCGGTGACGTAATTGAAGTGCCCTTCCTTCCGGTGGGTGGCCGCGTCGTGGAAGGACAGCATGATCCTTCCCGCTTCCCGGGCGATAGGGACGATTTGATCCAGCATATCGTTTCCTCTGCTTTACGCCCGGCAGGCGAAGGCCGTCCAGTCGCCTTTCCGGGTGATTTCGTCAATGGCGTAGCCGGCGGAAAGCAGCGCGTCCCTGACCTCCTGCTCCGCCTCCGCGATGATCCCGGAGCAGATAAAGTGCCCCCCGGGAGAAAGATGATCCCGCAGGGGAGAGGCCAGCATGCAGATCACCGGGGCCAGGATGTTGGCCACGGCGAAATCGAACCGGCGGTGCAGGCCCTTGAGCAGGTCCCCCTGCCGCACCTCCACGGCGTCCGAAAGGCCGTTGTGGGCCACGTTTTCCCGGGCCACCCGCACGGCGTCCGGGTCGATGTCCACGGCCAGGATGTCCTTCGCGCCCAGCCGCGCCGCGGCGATGGCCAGGATGCCGCTGCCGGTGCCCACGTCCAGCAGGGAACCGCCGCGGTAATATTTTTCGATCAGCTGCACGCACATGGCGGTGGTTTCGTGGGTGCCGGTGCCGAAGGCCATGCCGGGGTCGATCTCAATGATCAGATCGCCGGGCTCGGCGTTCCAGGGCTCCCAGGTTGGCTTGACCACCATGTGATCCCCCAGCCGGAAGGGCTTGTAATACTGCTTCCAGTTTTCGGCCCAGTCCTCTTCCTTCACGCCCTGAGTGGCTACGGCCAGGGTGCCCAGGCCTTCTTCCCGGAGGAGGGAAAGCTCCTCCTTCAGGGCGGAGAGCGCTTTGGGCAATTCCTCCATGGTGAACCAGGCTTTCACCTGCACGTCCTCGGGCATGGCGTCGATCACGGACTGATCCATCAGCTCCCACATGGCGGTGGGCTTGTCCGGGTCTGGCAGATCGCCGCGGTCCAGGATCTGGGTGCCGGCGGCCCCCAGGCGCATCAGCAGATCGGATACGATCTCGGCCCCCCGAGTGGTGGTGGAGACGGTGACTTCCGTATAATCCATGGCTTTATTCCTCCGCATCCCGGAACAGGGACAGAACGATCACGTCGTGATACGCCCCTTCCCGGTACATTTCCTTTTTCAGCACCGCTTCCCTGCGGAAGCCGCAATGCTCATAGCAGCGCAGAGCCGCTTCGTTGAAATCGAAAACGCAGGCCTTGATCTTGCGCAGGTTCATTTCCTCAAAGCCGAACCGGCACAAAAGCCGGATGGCGTCCCGGCCGTATCCCTTGCCGCGGTATTCCTTTTCGCCGATCAGGATGGCCAGTTCCGCCAGGCGGTTTTTCCAGTTCACCCGGGTGAAGCCGCACTTGCCGATGAACAGGCCCTCCTGCAGCGTTTCGACGGCAAATTGGTATTCCCCGGAGGAATAGCTGGTGTTCTTGCCCATTTCCCGGGCTTCGTCGTCCACGGTGGAGGGGTACAGAATGGCGCCGGACGCGCCGCGCATCACGTCGTAATCGTTGCTGTAGGCCAGGCATTTCATCAGGTCCCCGTTATCGAACGCCCGCAGGCGCACCAGCTTTCCTTCATACATAAGGCGGTTTCCTCCTCGTTCCTTTTCCATGATAATGCCCCGCCCGGCGGCTGTCAATGCCGCGGGCAGGAAAACGGAGAAGAAAAATATCCGGAAAAATGAAGAAAACGGCCTGCCGGGCCGTCATAATCATCGGGATTGATCAATCCACGGCAGGGAGATATGAAGACATGACGGACGAAGCATTTGAACGGGGCATATTGGATCTGACAGAAACGCTGTACCGCGTCAGCTACGCCCAACTCTGGCAGCGGGCGGACCGGGAAGACGCGGTGCAGGAAACGCTGAAAAAGGCCTGGGAAAAAAGAAAACGCCTGAGGGACGACGGAAAGCTGAAAAGCTGGCTGATCCGCATCCTGCTGAACGAATGCCACAACATCCAGCGGCGGGGAAAGCGCGTGGTCCCATCCATGGACGTGCCGATGCCCCAAGCGCCGCCGGACGCGGACAAAACGATGCATGATCTGATCCTGTCCCTGCCGGAAAAATACAGGATGTCCGCGGTGCTCATCTTCATGGAGGGAATGACCGCGGCCCAGGCCGCGAAAGCACTGGGCATCCCCGAGGGAACGGTCCATTCCCGGGTGCACCGGGCCCGGCAGATCCTGAAAGAAAAATGGGAGGAGGCGCAGAAGGAATGAAGCAGTTTCCGGACAGCCTTTCCGACGCCTTCGGCCGGGCGGACAGGGAGTTCGTTTACCGCGTGCAAAGCACGCTGGAAAAGCTCAAACAGCAGGAGGACAAAAAAGTGAAAAGAAAGCTGTCGGTGGGCCTGATCCTGGCCATTATCCTGGCGCTCCTGGCCACGGGCACCGCCCTGGCGCTGACCGTGGGCGGCTGGGGGCACATCGAAAAGGCCATGGACCTGGCCGTGGAGAGCGGCGCGTACGGGGAATGGAGCCTGGAAGCCAAATTGAAGCTGATCGACGCCATGCGGGCGGACGGCATCGGGATCAAAGACGGGGATTGGGAAAAACTGTACGGACAGGACCTGACGGAAGAAGAAAAGCACGCCCTGGCGGACGGGATCCTGACGGCGTATTACGGCGACGAAAAATACCTGTATTACTATACTATCGCCGAAGCCGAATGGGGCGATCCCCACGCCTGGTCGCTGGAGCAGAAGCACTGGTTCTGGGAAAAGCTCAGGGAAAAGGGACTGTACGGAGACGACGCCTGGGTCGACGTGCTGCCGGAGGAAGGGGACCTGGCGCCGGAGGAAGCCGTCCGCATCGCCCGGAAAGCGGTGAAAGACGCTTATCTGCTGACGGATGCGGAGATCGAAGGCTATTATCCCAACGTGTCCTTCTTCATCACCGATGGGTGCAAAACGCCCCGTTGGATGATCGAATTCATGTCTCGGTACGGGAACGGCGGGGAGTTCGTATCCCGGTACAGCGTGCTGCTCACCCGGGAAGGGGAAGTGACGGAGGACGCGGCGGAGGGCTGGCTGACGCCGGCGCACGCCCGCATCCGGGAGGAACAGCAGAAGGGAACGGCCGTCGACATGTCCGCCCTGCGGGGACAGATGCGGCTGAAGGATCAGGAAACCGTGTACTGCCAGCCGGAGGGAGGGAAACATTATCATTTCCTTCCGGACTGCCCGATGGTGAAGCAAGAATTCCTGCCCCTCCGGGCGCTGCCTGTATCGGACCCGCAGATCGGCCGCCTGACGCCCTGCCCGTGCTGCGTGGAGCAGCAGGATTTCTGGACGCTCAAAGACAAGCTGCGCTACGGCGCGGGCGAATGGAAATATCCGGCGGCGGGCTGGATCAGCGAAGCGGAAGCGATCGAAAAGGCCCGGACGGCGCTGGAGGAGAAGGGATATTCCCCGGAGGGGCTGTATCCCGCCGTATACAGCACCGCCGAAAGCCAAGAAGAAGAATACTATATCGTCTATTTCGACGCATTGACGATTGAACCCGACGGCGCCGTGGGCGCGGATCCTGTGTACTGCGTGGTCCTGGACGCCCGGACGGGAGAAACGATCTCCTGCGGCGAAAACCATAGCAACGGATAAACCCAAAGCATAACAAACGGGCTCAGCGATAAAGCTGGGCCCGTGTTTTATGGGCGGATCGTATTATTTTTCCTTCACCACGAACTGGGCCATCACATAGCCCTGGGCGTCGTCGGTCTTTACCAGCAGCCAGTCTCCCAGATCCCGGACCACGATCAGCGCCTGCCCGAAATACAGCTGGCGCAGCACTTCCGCCTGGGTGTTGGGCTCGGCCCGGAGGTTCAGATAGGAATTGACCCCGATGTTGCCCACCGTCACCCGGTATTCGCCGGGGGCGGGGGTGGCGGAAACGGGCATCAGGGTGGGCCGGGGCGTGGGCGTGGCCGCCGGGCCGGGGGTGGCCAGGAACTGATGCCGGATCTTCGGGGCGGCGGAGGCGGTATAGGCCACGGTCTCCAGCGTCATGCCGGGATAATAGAAGCGCAGGATCTGCTCATAGGTGAAGGCGTATTTGCCGGCCATCCGCTGGGCGCCCCGCTGGCTCATGCCAACGCCGTGGCCGTAGCGGCGGGATTCGATCACGAAGGCATCGTCCGTTTCCCGGACGGTGATCACCTCGTTGCTGCCGGGATTGATGGACAGGTTCAGGGCGGTTTCCACCCCCGGGAACAGGTCCAGCGCCACGGTGACGGGGGAGGGCAGCGGCTGCATGGGCCCCCATTCCTCCTTCTGCGCCGAAGGGGCCGGGGTAACGGCGGGATCGTCAAAAATCGAGATCTCCGTTTCGTCCCCGTCGCTGATCATGCGGCGGCCCTCCACGGTGAAGGTCAGCCGCAGCAGGGTCATGACCCCGCCGCCGTCCCGGTGCAGGGGCAGGGCGGTTTCGGCGGCCTGGACGCTTGTTACGCGGATGTGCTCCGCGTCTCCGTCCCAGCCCTGGCTTTCCAGCTGTTCGCTGAGGATACCGAGAACGGAGTTTTTCAGCGGCCCCAGATCGCCGTTGGAGGAAAGGCGCTTGGGCAGGGAATGCTTTTTCACGGTGCTTTCCGGGTTTTCCAGGTCGTAGGGATCCTCCACCGCGGCGTAGCAGCTATCGTCGCTGTCGCCCCAGACGTGCCGGGGCAGCTCCGTCTGCCCGCCGTTGCTGGCGGAATAATAGCACTGGGCCAGGCTGCCCTTCCAAAAGCCGCAGATCCCCGATGTTTCCCGCACGGCCCGGGCGGCGTTGGCGTGCTCTTTCCTGACGCCGTAGTAAGCCTGGTCGTTGGTGTTGTCCACCAAATCGTAATCCCCGGACGCGCCGGCCTTGCGAAGCGCGTAGGTGCGGGCGGCCACCGCCTGGGCCTTCAGGGCCTCCAGGGGGTAGGAATCGCTCATTTCATAGGGGACCACGCCCAGAATGTATTCCTCCACCGGGGCGTGGAGCACGGCCCGGAGCGCGCCGTCCCGCACCGTCAGGTGCAGATCGCCGGGGTGCAGCGCATAATTTCCGTTGATCCTTACGCCGTTTTCCTTTCCGTCGTCGGTTTCGTGGCGGGTCAGGATCAACGTTTTCCCGGCGTTCAGGGACATGCCTTCGTAATATACGTAAATCTCATTGTCCACCGCGGCGGCCGTCAGGCGGCTGCCCCGCTGAAAGGCGATATCGTTCAGGGTATAGCTGCCGTCCAGGGAGATATCCGCCCGGTCGGTGAGGTTCAGCCGGGTCAAAAGCACCCGGACGGTCCCGGACATTTTCTTTTCCGCCCGGACGGACGGCACCGACGCTATCAGGAGCGGCAGCGTCAGCAGCAAAGCGATGAGACTGCGGAGATGCGTTTTATTCCTCAAGGATCCGGTCCTCCTTTACGGCGTCGTTCCGGTATACAACGAAAGGGCGGCGCGTTTTGATCACTTTTTTCAGAAATATGCGCCATTGCATTGTGCCCGGCGCGGCCCGGCGTTATGCGCCGCCGATAGATTCCTTATACGTTTTTATTATACAGAAAAAGTGCGGAAATTCAATGAAACCGCATAAAAATAACATATCCGCTGTTTTTTTCCGTGGTTTTGGCCCGCTTAGAATTTACAAGCGCAGGGAAACATGATAGAATCTGGGGCGGGAAAGGCGGGTGTTCACATCATGCGGGGGAACGTGTTCAGGCGGCTGCTGGCGCCGGAATGCCTGGTGAAGGAAGAACACCGCCTGGGCGAATTGCCGGACACGAAAACGGCGTATAAGAGCGCCATGCATATCGCGCTTCCCTCCATCATCGAAATGGTGCTGATGAGCCTGATCGGCTCCGTGGACACCATGATGGTGGGCAACGAGCTGGGCCCCGCCGCCCTGAGCAGCGTCGGATTGCCCACGCAGCCGCGGATGCTGCTGCTGTGCATGTTCTTCGCGCTGAACGTGGGGGTCACGGCCATCGTGGCCCGCAGAAAGGGCGAGGAAAGGCAGGAGGAGGCCAACAGCACGCTCCGCAACGCCATGATGCTGGCGCTGGGGCTTTCCTGCGTGCTGACGGCGGCGGCGGTGGCGTTTGCAGAGCCTCTGCTGCGCCTTGCGGGCGGCGACAAGGCCGAAACGGACAAGATCTTCACCGACGCCGTGGATTATTTCCGCATCATGGCGTATTCCCTGCCGGTGAACGCGCTGGCCATGTGCATCTGCGCCGCCCAGCGGGGCATCGGCAAAACCAAGATCACTATGTGGGTCAATATCGCCAGCAACCTGATCAACGTGTTTTTCAATTACTGCCTGATCGGGGGCAATCTGGGCTTCCGGCGCCTGGAGGTCCGGGGCGCGGCCATCGCGTCGGTGATCGGCATGGCGGCGGGCCTGGTGATGGCGCTGTGGACGGTGGTGGCCGGGGGCCGGTTCAGGGGATACCTGCATCTGTCCGTTCACGATCGGTGGCGCTTTGACCGGGACACCATGCGCTCCATCGTGAAGGTGGGCGGCAACGCGGCCATCGAGCAGCTGGGCGTCCGGTTCGGGTTTTTCATCTACGCCCGCATCCTGTTTTCCCTGGGCACCGTCATGTACGCGGCCAACCAGATCTGCATGCAGCTGCTGAGCATCACCTTCACCTTCGGCGACGGCCTGGGGGTGGCGGCCACGGCGTTGGTGGGGCAGAACCTGGGCAGGAAGCGGGCGGACCTGAGCATGCTCTACGGGAAGGTCTGCCAGCGGTACGGCATGATGATCTCCGCGGTGCTGGGGGCGCTGATTCTTGCTTCCCGGTATCAGCTGGCCAATCTGTTCATCGGCAATACGGAGCATGCCGATCAGGTGATCTATCACGCCGCCAATACCATGCTGGTGCTGGCGGCGGTGCAGCCCTTCCAGATCAGCTCGGTGGTGCTGTCCGGTTCCCTGCGGGGCGCCGGGGACAACCTGTACGTGGCCATGGTGGCCACCGTATGCGTCAGCGTGATCCGCCCGCTGATGGCGATCCTGGCGGTGAACGTGCTGCATCTGGAGCTGATGGGCACGTGGATCTTCGGCCTGTCCGAGATCCTGGTGAGGGTGGCGTTCTTCTATCCGCGCTTCGCCAGCGGAAAATGGAAGGATAAAAAAGTATGATCCCGTATGCTTTCGATCCGTACGGGGCACGCTGTTCCCGGGAAGGGGGGACGGGCATGCTCCGTTTTTTTCTTGATTTTTCCGAATCGTGCCGGCAGCGGCGAAAAGCGCGCCGGGCGTTCCGCGCGTACGCCCTCAACGGATGGCAGTGCCCCTGGATACGGAAAAACCGGCTGTGGTATTCGGTGTGGCATCGGTGAAAAGCAGGACGGCGCGGGAAACCCCGCCGCCGTTTTCTTATTTTTGGCCGCAAACGGCTTGATTTGGCCGAAAACATGAAAATTTGGGCTTTCAGGAAACGCAAAAGTATGATATAATAAACTGATACGAAGGAGGGATGGCGGATGCGGAGCATGACGGGATACGGGCGGCGGATGACCGCCCGGGACGGACGGGAAATGACCGTGGAGGTCAAAACCGTGAACCACCGTTTCCTGGATGTTTCCTGCCGTCTGCCCAGGGCGCTTTCCTTTGCCGAGGACGCGGTGAGGAAACAGCTGGGCGCATCCCTCCGTCGGGGCCACGCGGATGTGAACGTGACGTACGTCAATCTGCGCCAGGACGTCCGGGAAGTGCGGTTGGACGAAGCGCTGGTGATGCAGTACCGGGAAGCGCTGCTGACCGCCCGGCAGATCGCCAGGAAGGAAAGATCCTCCGTTCGGGATGAGGACGTCGCCTGGATCGTGAGCCAGCCGGACGTGGTGCAGGTAACGGTGAAGGAAGAGGATCAGGAAGCGGTGCTATCCCTGCTGGGCGATACGCTTGCGCAGGCGCTGCAGGACGTCGTTGCCATGCGGGAAAAGGAAGGCGAAGCCCTGCGGCGGGACCTGACCGTTCATCTGGATGCGGTGGCGTCCCTGCGGGATGAAATTGCTTCCCTGGCCCCCGGAGTGCCTCTGGCGTACCGGGAGAAACTGCAGCAGCGGATCCGGGAAATGGGCGTCGGCGGCCTGGATGAACAGCGCCTGGCCCAGGAAGTAGCCCTGATGGCGGACAGATGCGCCGTGGATGAGGAGCTTTCCCGCCTGGAATCCCATATCGCTCAGATGCGCCAGGCCATCTGCGCGGAGGGAGAAACCGGGCGGCGGCTGGATTTCCTCACCCAGGAGCTGAACCGTGAAGCCAATACCATCGGCTCGAAGGCCTCCGACGCCGGGATCACGAAGCTGGTGGTGGCCATGAAGGGCGAGATCGAAAAGCTGCGGGAGCAGGTGCAGAATGTGGAGTGATGGGATGAAGCTGCTGAACATCGGATTTGGCAATATGGTATCCGCGTCCCGGATCGTGGCGGTGATCGCGCCGGACAGCGCGCCGGTGAAGCGCCTGGTGCAGGAAGCCCGGGACGGCGGGCACCTGGTGGACGCCACCGCGGGCAGGCGCACCCGGGCTGTGCTGATGATGGATACGGGCCACGTGGTGCTTTCCGCCATCCAGCCCGAAACCATCGCCGGCCGGCTGCAAAGCGACACGTAAGAAAAACGAGGGGGAGGCACAGCCGTGAAGGAAGAACGCAAGGGCATGCTGATCGTGATCTCCGGGCCCTCCGGCACCGGGAAAGGCACCATCTGCGCCCGGATGCTGGCGGAGGACCCGTCCCTGGTCTTTTCCGTCAGCGCCACTACCCGGAAGCCCCGGGAAGGGGAAAAGGAAGGCGTTCATTATTTCTTTATCTCCGAGGAGCAGTACGACGAATTGCTGGCTGGGGACGAATTCCTGGAGCACGCCACCGTCCACGGCCACCGGTACGGCACCCTCAGATCCCAGGTGCAGGAGCGGATCGATCAGGGAATGAACGTGGTGCTGGATATCGACCCACAGGGCGCCAGGCAGGTGATGGCGCGGAAAAAGGACTGCGTGTCCATCTTCATCCTGCCCCCGTCCTACGCGGAGCTGCGCCGCCGATTGCACACCCGGAACACCGACGACCCCGCGGAGATCGAGCGCAGGCTGGGCAACGCCCGGGGCGAGATCGAACAGATGGACAGATACCAATACGCCGTGGTGAACGACGATCTGGACGCGGCCTGCGCCCAGGTGCGCGCCGTGATCCAGGCGGAAAAACAGCGTACAACCCGGTATTTTCCCGTGGTTGAATGACAGAGGAGGAAACGAACATGCCTGTAAACAAGCCCCCTATCGACGAACTGTGCAAGAAAGTGGACTGCCGCTACACCCTGGTGGTGGAGAGCGCCAAGCGCGCCCGGGAGCTGGTGGCCGGAACCCCGGCCATGATCGACGCCAAGGATATGAAGCCGGTCTCCGTGGCCGTGGACGAGATCAACCGCGGGCTGCTGACCTATCACCGGAACCTGGAAGACGAAGAGGTATAAGCAATATGCCGCTGGACGGAAAATGCGTGGTGCTGGGCGTGACCGGCGGGATCGCCGCTTACAAGGCGTGCGGGCTCGCTTCCATGCTGCGCAAGGCCGGGGCGGACGTATTCGTGATCATGACGGAGAACGCCTGCGAATTCGTGCGGCCCCTGACGTTTGAGACCCTCACCAACCATCCCGTGGTGACGGATACCTTTGCGCGCCCGGAAACCTGGGAGGTGGAGCATATCGCCCTGGCCAAGCGGGCGGACGTGTTCGTGATCGCCCCGGCCACGGCCAATATCCTGGCGAAAATGGCCTGCGGCATTGCGGACGACATGCTTTCCACCACGGTGCTGGCCACGAAAGCGCCCATCCTGATCGCCCCCGCCATGAACACGGGCATGTGGGAAAACCCGGCTACGCAGCGGAATGTGGAAGTCCTCCGCTCCCGCGGCGTGCGCTTCGTGGGGCCCGAGGGCGGCTTCCTCGCCTGCGGGGACAGCGGGACCGGGCGGATGAGCGAGCCGGAAGCCGTTTTTGCGGAGATCGAAAAGATCCTGACGCCGAAACAGGATCTCAAGGGCCTGCGCGTGCTGGTGACCGCCGGGCCCACCCGGGAGGCCCTGGATCCCGTGCGCTATATTACCAACCGTTCCAGCGGGAAGATGGGCTACGCCATCGCCGAGGCTGCCCGGGACCGGGGCGCGGGAGTGACGCTGGTGACGGGGCCGGTGAGCCTGGCAAAGCCCCGGGGCATGGAGTGCGTGCAGATCGTAACCACCCGGGACCTGTACGATGAAATGACGGCGCGCTGCGGGGATATGGATATCGTGATCCAGGCGGCGGCCCCGGCGGACTTTGCGCCGGAAAAGGTATCAGAGCAGAAGATCAAGAAGCAATCCGGCGGAAAGCTGACGCTGACCCTCGCCCAGACGCCGGACGTGGCGGCGGCGGTGGGCGGCATGAAAAAGCCCGGGCAGATCCTGGTGGGCTTCGCCGCGGAGACGGAAAAGGTAAAGGAAAACGCCGCGGAAAAGCTGAAGAAAAAGAACCTGGACATGATCGCCGCCAACGACGTGACGGAAAAAGGCGCGGGATTCGACGTGGATACCAACGTGGTCACCTTCATCACGAAGGACGGCCAGGAAACGCTGCCCTGCCTGCCCAAGCGGCGGGTGGCCGAGGCGCTGCTGGATCGGGCGATCGCCCTTCGGAAAACATAAGGAGGCGCGGTTTGTTCGCCGAGATCATCGTGGATATCGCCGCCGAGCAGGTGGACCGGGTGTTCACCTACCGGGTGCCGGAGGGAATGGACCTTTCGCCGGGCACCCGGGTGACGGTGCCCTTCGGAAAACGGGAAAAGGAAGGCTTCGTGATCCGGCTCAGGGAAACGCCGGATTACGACGAAGCAAAGATCAGGCCCGTCCTGTCCGCCCTGGAGGCATATCCGGCGGTGCTGCCTAAGCTGATGGAGCTGGCTTTTGAAATCCGGGAAAAGGCCCATTGCCCGCTGTGCGAGGCGCTGCGGCTGATGCTGCCGGCGGAAATGCGCGGCGGGCGGGTCAAGGTAAAAACCGAGGAATGCGCCCGTCTCCTGATCCCCGCGGATCGGATCGACGAAGCCATCGCCGCCCAGAGCCGTTCCGCGAAGCGCAGGCTGCTCATCACCCTCCTGTCCGACGGCGAATGGCATCCCGTGGAAGAGCTTCGGGGCATGATCCGGGACGTGCGGGAGCCGCTCAAATGGCTGACCGACCGGGAAATGGCGCAGATCACCCAGCGGGAGATCCTGCGCTCCCCCTATTACGGCATCGTCGACGCCCCGCCGGACCCGGAGCTTACGGAGGAGCAGAAGGAAGCCCTGGAGGAGCTGCTGCCGGCGCTGACGCGCGGCGCAAAGCCGTTCCTGATCCACGGCGTAACGGGCTCCGGCAAAACGGAGGTGTATATCCGTCTGGTCCGTCGGGCGCTGGAAATGGGAAAAGGGGCAATCATCCTCGTTCCCGAAATCGTGCTGACGCCCCAGATGATCAACTGGTTCCGCAGCCGCTTCGGGGACACCATGGCGGTGCTCCATTCCCGCCTCAGCCCCGGAGAACGGTTTGACGAGTGGCGGCGCATCCGCCTGGGCAGGGCCCGGATCGTGATCGGCGCCCGGTCCGCGGTGTTCGCGCCGGTGGAAAACCTGGGCGTGGTGATCGTGGACGAGGAACATGAGCAGACCTATCTTTCCGACCGCTTTCCCCGCTACGACGCCCGGGACGTGGCCATTTCCCGGGCGAAAAGGGAGGGGGCCGCGGCGGTGCTGGCCAGCGCGACGCCCAGTATTTATTCCTACGCCATGTGCCGCCGGGGAGATTACACCCTGATCGAAATGCCCCGCCGGGTGCTGGACAGGCCCCTGCCCAGGGTGTATGTGACGGACATGCGGGAGGAGCTGCGCAAAGGGAACCGCGGCATGTTCTCCGTGCTGCTTAAGGAGAAACTGGACGCCTGCATATCCGCCGGGCAGCAGGCCATGCTGTTCATCAACCGCCGGGGCTACGCCAGCTCCGTCAACTGCCGCAGGTGCGGCGAGACCATCAAGTGCAGCCGGTGCGACGTTTCCATGACCTATCACAGCGTGGACAAAACCCTGCGCTGCCACTGGTGCGGGGAGATCCGGCCCATGCCGAAGGCGTGCCCCGCCTGCCAGAGCCCCTACATCCGGCCCATGGGCGTGGGCACCCAGAAGGTGGAGGAGGAATTGAACCGCCTCTATCCAGGCGCCGGGGTGATCCGCATGGACATGGACACCACCTCGGGGAAGAACGCGCATTTTGATCTGGTGAACCGCTTTCGCGCCGGGCAGGCGCAGATCCTGCTGGGCACGCAGATGATCGCCAAGGGGCTGGATTTTCCCCAGGTGACGCTGGTAGGCGCGGTGATGGCGGATATGACGCTGAATTTCCCGGATTACCGCTCGCCGGAGCGCACGTTCCAGCTGCTGGTGCAGGTGGCAGGCCGCGCAGGCCGGGGGGAAAAGCCCGGGGAAGTGGTGATCCAGACCTACCAGCCGGAGCATTACGCCATACGGGCTGCCGCCGCCCAGGATTACCGCGCGTTTTTCCGAGAGGAATTCCAGCGCCGCAGGCAGGACCTGTATCCGCCCTTTACCATGATGGCGCGCTTCCTGTGCGAAAGCAGATCCATGGACGCGGCAAAGGCCGCGGCGGAAAGCATCCGGGACGGGATCATCCGGGAGTTCGGCGGGAGCGCGCTGGAAAAGCGGATCTTATTCATCCGGGCGGACGAGGCGCCCATCAGCCGGATCCAGGACCGGGCGCGGGCCCACGTGCTGATGAAGCTGCTGAACCACCCGGACACGGAAAGGCTGCTGGAAAGATTTCAGGAAATGGCAGGGGAGGAGCATCCGGCCCACGTGGTGCTGGAGATCAATCCGGCGTCCCTGGCATAGGAGGAAAAAATGGTTCGCAAGATACTGAAATTAGGGGACGAAACCCTGCGCAAAAACAGCAAGCCCATGCAGAAATTCGATCTGCGGCTGTGGCTGCTGCTGCGGGACATGGCGGACACCATGTACAAGGCGGAAGGCGTGGGCCTTGCCGCGCCCCAGGTGGGCATACTGCGCCGGGTGGTGGTCATCGACGTGCAGGACGGGAAAGGCCTGATCGAACTGGTGAACCCGGAAATCGTCGCCGCCGAAGGCGAGCAGGCCGGCGAGGAAGGGTGCCTGAGCGTTCCCGGACGCCGGGGATACGTGGTGCGGCCGGAAAAGGTGACGGTCCGGGCGCAGGACCGGAAGGGGAAGCCCTTCGAGATTACCGGGGAAGGGCTGCTGGCCCGGGCGCTCTGCCATGAGATCGACCATCTGGACGGGATCATGTACGTGGATAAAATGGACCATGAAATTTTTGACAGCGAGGAGGACGCCTGATGCGCGTTGTCTTTCTGGGGACGCCGGATTTCGGCGTGCCGTCGCTGAAGGCGCTGTATGACGCCGGATATGATATCGCCGGCGTGTTCACCCAGCCGGACAGGCCCAAGGGCCGGGGCAACAAAATGGTGAAAAGCCCGGTGAAGGAATGCGCGGAAGCGCTGGATATCCCCGTGTTCCAGCCGGTGAAGATCCGCGCGGACGGGGTGGAGGCCCTGCGTTCCCTCAGGCCGGATCTGTGCGTTACCGCCGCGTTCGGCCAGATCTTATCCCAGGAGATCCTGGATATCCCGCGGATCGGCACGGTGAACGTGCATTCTTCGCTTCTGCCGAAATACCGCGGGGCCGCGCCCGTCAACTGGGCCATCCTGGAGGGGGAGACCGTCACCGGCGTTACCACCATGATGACGGACAAGGGCCTGGATACGGGGGACATTCTGCTGCAAAAAACGGTGGAAATCCTGCCCGGGGAAACCGCCGGGGAGCTGACGGACAGGCTGGCGCCCGCAGGCGCGGCGCTGCTGATCGAAACGCTGCGGCGCATCGAACGGGGAGACTGCCCCCGCACGCCCCAGAACGAAGCGGAGGCCAGCTATTTCCCCATGCTGAAAAAGGAAATGGCGCCTATCGACTGGCGCCTGCCCGCGTCCCGGATCGTGTGCCGGGTGCGGGGGCTGAGCCCCTGGCCGGGCACCACGCTTGCCTGGGGAGACGGCGAAACGGTGAAGGTGCTGCGGGCGGAGGAGGCCGACGCATCCGGCGGGCCCGGCGAGATCCTGGCGGCGGATGCGAAGCGCGGCCTGATCGTAGCCGCGGGAGAAAGGGCCGTCCGCGTAACGGCGCTTCAGGCCCCTGGCGGGAAAGCGATGGACGCCCGGGATTATTTCCGGGGGCATCCCTGCGCCCACGCGCGCTGCCTGCTTTTGGAGGAAGAGAAGGATGAATGAACGCAGGCCCATGGCTCCGGGAAAGAGAAACGGGAACCGGGGCCCGGAGGGGAAAAAGCCGTACCGGCCCGCCCCGCGGGGAAACGCCCGGCCCGGCGGCGCGAAAAACAACGCTGCGGCGCCGTCCGGCTCCCGCAAGGCGGCGCTGCAGATTTTTCAGGACGTGATCCACAAGGACGCCTACGCCGCCCTGTCCCTGGACGACCGGCTGCAGAACGCCAATCTGTCCCAGCTGGACAAGCGTTTCTGCGCCAGCATCGTCTATACAGCCCTGGAAAACCTGATCAGCATCGACTACGCCCTGGGGTTTTTCCTCAAGGACGCGGAGGCGCTGGAGCCTACGGCGCGGGATATCCTGCGCATCAGCGCCTGCCAGCTGATGTATCACGACCGGGTGCCCGAAAACGCGGTGGTGGACGAGGCGGTGAAGCTGACCCGGGCCGCCGGGCTGGAAGGCCTGACGGGGCTGGTCAACGCGGTGCTGCGCGCCGTGGTGCGGGGAAAAAACGAGATCAAATGGCCGGATCCGAAGGAGGGGCCCAAGGCCCTGTCGATCCTGTATTCCGTGCCGGAATGGCTGGCGGAAAGGCTGAATGCGGCCTACGGCCCGGCGGAGGCGGAAAAGATCTGCGCTTTCCGCAGCCCCAGCCATTATACCGTGATCCGGCCCAATCTGATGCGCTTTTCCGACGGCGATTTTGAAAAGCTGCTGGAGAAGAAGGTCTGGGAAACGGAGCGGGGGAAAGCGGACCACGCCTGGCGGGTGAGGATGGCCTCCGGGATCGGCCGGGACGCGGATTATCTTTCCGGCTATTTTTCCATCCAGGGGGAAAGCAGCATGCTGGCGGCCCAGGCGCTGGGCGCGAAGCCCGGCATGCAGGTGTTGGACTGCTGCGCCGCGCCCGGCGGAAAAACGGCGTATATCGCAGAGCAGATGAACGGCACGGGCCGGGTTTACGCCTGGGATGTGCACGAGCATCGGGTGAACCTGATCCGGGCGGCGGCCAGACGGCTGGGACTGGACAACGTGCGCCCTGCGGTACGGGACGCCGCGGTTCCCAAGGAGGACCTGTTCGGCACCATGGACGCGGTGCTGCTGGACGCGCCCTGCTCCGGTCTGGGGGTCATGGACAGCAAGCCGGACATCAAATACCGCGCCACGCCCGGATCGGTGCAGGAGCTGACGAAGCTCCAGGAAGCGCTGCTGGACTGCTGTTGCCGGTATGTGAAGAAAAACGGCGTATTGCTGTATTCCACCTGCAGCATCCTGCCGGAGGAAAACGGGGATCAGATCCGCGCTTTTTTGAAAAAGCATCCGGAATTCCGCCTGGATGCGCTGCCCGGGGGAATCGGGGAAAGGTTTGCCGCCGGCATGACGGACGCGGGGCTGCAGCTGCTGCCGCACCGGGACGGCGTGGAAGGGTTCTTTATCGCACGGATGAAAAAGACGGAGTGACAAAAAGGCATGCGCGAATGGATGGGGATGTATCCGGAGGAGATCCGGGATGCCGTTGCCGGAATGGGCGAAAAGCCCTTCCGGGCCGGGCAGATCTTTGCCTGGCTGCATCGCGGCGCCTGCTTTGACGATATGACCAATCTGCCCGCGGCGCTCCGGGAAAGGCTGAAAGCGGAGGGCGTGGACCAGCCGGTTTCCATCCGGGAGGAGCGGATCTCCCGGCTGGACGGCACCCGGAAATTCCTTTTCTCCCTTCGGGACGGCAACTGCGTGGAAGGCGTGCTGATGCGCTACCGCTACGGCGCAACGCTGTGCATCTCCACCCAGGTGGGCTGCCGGATGGGCTGCCGCTTCTGCGCCAGCACCCTGGACGGGTGCGTGAGGAATCTGACGGCGGCGGAAATGCTGGGGGAGGTGCAGTGCGCCAATCGGGTGCTCCGGGACGAACGGGTGCACAACATCGTGCTCATGGGCAGTGGGGAACCGCTGGACAACTACGATGAAACGGTGCGGTTCCTGCGGCTGGTTTCCCATCCGGAGGGGCTGAACATCGGGATCCGGCATATTTCCCTGAGCACCTGCGGCCTGGTTCCCCAGATTCGCAGATTTGCGCAGGAAGGGCTGCCGGTGACGCTGTCGCTTTCCCTGCACGCCCCCACCGACGCCATCCGGAGGGAAATCATGCCCGTCGCCCTCCGGTATTCCATCGGAGAGACCCTGGACGCTTGCCGGTATTATCTGGAAAAGACGGGGCGGCGCATCGTGATCGAATACGCCCTGATCGACGGCGTCAACGCGGATGAAAAATGCGCGGAGGAACTGGCGGATCTGCTCCGGGGCATGCAGTGCCACGTGAACCTGATCCCATTGAACACGGTGAAGGAACGGAAACTGAAGGGCGTTACGGAAGCACAGGTGGCCTCCTTCCTTTCCTGCCTGGAAAAGCGTCATATTTCCGCGACGCGGCGGCGGGAAATGGGGGACGATATCGAGGGCGCCTGCGGTCAACTGAGGAAAAAAGCAATGCAGGAGGCACAGCCATGAAGGCGGTATCCAGAACGCATATCGGGAACGTGAGAAAATCCAATCAGGACGCGCTGCTGGTGCAGCCCGGGGAGTTCGGGCTTTACGGCGTGGCCGACGGCATGGGCGGGCACAAAGCGGGAGACGTGGCCAGCCGCATGGCGGTGGATACGCTGAAGGAAGCGCTTGCCGGCGCCCGGCCCGGTGAAGAACTGCTGCGGAATGCGATCAAGAAAGCCAACGCCGATATCTATGAAGCCCAGCTGTCCGATCCCGATCTGAACGGCATGGGCACCACGCTCACCGTGATCTGGGAGGACAAGCGCCGGATCCTGCTGGGCCATGTGGGCGACAGCCGGGCGTACCGGGTGCGGGGCGGAAAGATCGAGCAGATCAGCCAGGATCATTCCATGGTGGCGGAGCTGGTGCGGGACGGCCTGATCACCCAGGAGGAAGCCCTGATCCACCCTTATCGCAACATCATTACCCGGGCGCTGGGGGTGGATGAGGAGGTCACGGCGGACGTTTTCTCCCTGAACAAACGGCGGGGGGACAAATACCTGATCTGCTCGGACGGGCTGTCTGAATACGTGCGGGAAAATGAAATGCAGGAGATCCTGTGCTCCATGCCCATGTCCGAAGCGGCGGATAAAATGCTCTCCATGGCTTTGGACGGCGGCGGACACGACAATATTTCCCTGGTGATCGCGGAGGTGTCCGCATGATCGGAAAAGTGCTGGACAACCGATACGAGCTGGTGGAATTCGTGGGCAAGGGCGGCATGGCCCTGGTTTACCGCGCCGTGGACCGGCGCACCGGCCATTCTGTGGCGGTGAAGGTGCTGCGCCCGGAATTCAGCAAGGACGCGGAGTTCCTCAACCGGTTCGACCGGGAAGCGGTGGCGGCCAGCAAAATGAGCCACCACAACATCGTGAACCTGCTGGACGTGGGCCAGGAAGGGGACATGCGGTATCTGGTGATGGAATACGTCAGCGGCCGCACGCTCAAGGAAGTGATCCAGCAAAACGGGCGTCTGCCCGCGGACCTGTCCGCCCAGATCGCCATCCGCATCCTGTCCGCCCTGCAGCACGCCCATAAAAACGGCATCATTCACCGGGATATCAAGCCCCAGAACATCCTGGTGGATTCCGAAGGACACGTGAAGGTATCCGATTTCGGGATCGCACGGGTGACGGGCGCCGATACCATCACCACCGACGACAGCGTGATGGGCTCGGTATACTACTTTTCCCCCGAACAGGCAAACGGCAAGAACGTCACTTTCTCCAGCGATCTTTACAGCGTGGGCGTGGTGCTGTATGAAATGCTCACCGGGCAGCCGCCCTTCGACGGGGAAACCCCGGTGGCGGTGGCCATGCAGCACATCAACGGCAAAGCCCGGCCCATCGGCGAGATCCGGCCGGACGTGCCGCCCGCCATCGTGCGGGTGGTGGAAAAGGCCATGGAGAAAAAGCCGGAAATGCGCTATCAGAGCGCCCTGGAAATGGCGCAGGATCTGCAGCGGGCCCTGCAGGAGCCCGATGGCGCGTGGATGGAAAAAAGCGTGTCCGATCAGCCCCTGACCTCCCTGGTGCAGCCTGCGGCCGTGCAGGCGGGGGACGGAAAAAAGAAGGCGAAGCTCCATTGGAAATGGGAAACCTGGGCGCTGACGGGGATCCTGATTCTGGCGGTGCTGGCGGGGCTGGCCCTGGCCGGGATGCGGATCTACGATACGGTGGTGAACGCCACCGCCGCGCCTTACTGCGTGGATGAAACGGAGGACAGCGCCAGGAAACTGATCGAGCGGAATGATCTCATTTGCAGGGTGGACAGGATCCCGGACGCCGGGGTGGAAGCCGGACGCGTGATCACCCAGTCCCCCGAATACGGCACCTCCATGCGCAAGGGCGAAACGGTCTGCATCACCGTTTCCACCGGGCCGGAGGAAAGGGAAGTGCCCAAGGTGGTGGGCGCTTCCCTGGAAGAAGCCAGGAGCATCATGGAGCGCAGCGGGTTTACATTGCTGCCCCTGCCGGAAAGGCAGCTTTCCCCGCTGGATTGGGATACCGTGCTGACCCAGATCCCGGAAGCGGGGGAATTGGAAAAGAGCGGCAGCGTGGTGCAGGTGACGCTGAGCGGCGGCAGCGTGATCCTGCCTAACCTCGTGGGGAAGACCCAGGACGAAGCCATGGTGATCATTCAGCAGCTGAACCTGCAGCTGGTGCCGCCGATCCAGGTGATCCCCATTACGGACGAAACGCAGTTCAACGTGGTGGCGGCACAGCTGTACCGGGATGCCGACGGCGTGCAGTACAAAACCGGCGATCAGGTGAAGGAACAGACGATGGTGGAGCTGGCGGTGTTCGTATCCGCGGAAACGGCGCAGGAGCAGACCGGCACGGAAGGAACGGCGCAATGAGGGAAGGCATCCTGGTGCGCGGACGCGGCGGTTTCTATACCGTCCGGGAAGAGGACGGAAAGGAATTTGTGCTGCGGGCCAAGAAAAAATTCCGCAGGCTGGGCCTGACCCCGCTGGTGGGGGACCGGGTGCTGTTCACTCCCGGAGAGATCGAGGATGCGGACGGCTGGATCGAGGAGATCCTGCCGAGGGCCAGCCAGTGCCTGCGGCCGCCGGTGGCCAACGTGACGCTGCTGTGCATCGTGATTTCGCCCAGCCCCGCCCCGGACTGGCTGCTGGTGGACAAGCTGCTGATCTACGCGCGAAAGCAGGGCCTCAAAGCGCTGCTGATCCTGAATAAGATGGATATGCCGGAGGGGGAAGGCATCGCGGAGGCGGCGCAGGAAATGTACCGCGGCGCGGAAGCGGAGCTGATCCCCGTCAGCGCGCTGGATGAAAGCGGGCTCAAGCCGTTGAAGGAACGGCTGGAAAACGAGATCTGCTGTTTTTCCGGTCAATCCGGCGTGGGCAAATCCACGCTGCTCAACGCCCTGTTCGGCCTGGACCAGGAAACCGGGGACATCAGCCGCAGGATCCGGCGGGGAAAGAATACCACGCGGCACGCGGAGCTGTTCATCTTCGGCAGCATCCGGGTCATCGATACGCCGGGGTTCAGCCTGCTGGAAATGGACGAGGCGTTCGATCCCGTCTTGCTCCGGGAGTATTATCCCGAGTTTACGCCGTATGAGGGCCGATGCCGCTTTTCCCCCTGCTATCACGGAAAGGAGCCCGGGTGCGCCGTTACGCAGGCGGCGGCGGAGGGTACGATCGACAAAAGGCGGCTGGAAAGATACCGTCAGCTGCTGGAGGACTGCCGGAAGGCATGGAGGGAACGCTATGATTGAGCTGGCGCCGTCGCTGCTGGCGGCAGATCTGCTGCATTTACACGGCGAAATCGAAAAAATGCTGGAAAACGGCGTCACGCGGCTGCATTTTGACGTGATGGACGCCCATTTCGTGCCCAATCTTTCCTTCGGTCCGGGGCTGCTCAGGGCCGTGCGGCAGGCGTTTCCGGCCTGCGTGCTGGACGTGCATCTGATGATGGACGAGCCGGAAAAGTATATCTCGGTTTTTGCCGACGCCGGGGCGGATATCCTGACGCTGCACCGGGAGGTGCTGCCGGATGCGGAAAAGGCACTGAAGGCGATCAAAGCGCTGGGCGTAAAATGCGGGCTGTCCATCAAGCCGGAAACGGGGGAAGAAACGCTGCTGCCGTACCTGGATCAAATCGAAAACCTGCTGGTAATGACGGTGGAGCCGGGGTTCGGCGGGCAAAAATTCATGCCGGACGAACTGGATAAGATCCGCCGGCTGCGCAGGGCTGGCTACCGGGGAGATATCGCGGTGGACGGAGGCGTGAACCTGCAGAACGCGCCGGAGATCGTAAAAGCCGGGGCCAACGTGCTGGTGATGGGCACGGCGTATTTCCGGGCGGAGGATCCGGCCCGGGTGGCCCGGGCTGTGAGGGAAATGGCATGAAGCGGGACTTCCATCACAAGCACAGCCTGGGCCAGAATTTTATTACCGATGATTCGCTTTTCGCCCGTCTGGTCGATTTGGCCGGCGTGGGGGAAGACGACTGCGTGCTGGAGATCGGCGCGGGAGCCGGCGGGCTTACGAAGGCGCTGGCGGAAAAATGCCGGGAAGTGACCGCCATCGAAGTGGATGGCGCGCTGATCCCGATCCTGAAGGTGGCGCTGGAAAAGTATCCCAACGTCCGTCTGGTGCACGGGGACGTGATGCGGCTGAACCTGGGGAAGATCACTTCCATTTGGCCGCGGTTCCACATCGTGGCCAACATTCCCTATTACCTGACCACGGATCTGATGACCATGCTGCTCAGGTCCTCCCTGCCCGTGGATTCCATCAGCGTCATGGTGCAGAAGGAGGCGGCGCAGCGCATCGCCGCCGGGCCCGGGGAGGAGGGCTGGGGTATGCTGGCCGTCCGCGCCCGGTATGCCTATGAAATCCGGATCGCCCTGGACGTGCCGGCCGCCGCCTTTACGCCGCCTCCCAAGGTGGACAGCGCCTTCGTGGTGATGTGCAGGCGGAAGGCCCCCGCGGTGCAGACGGCGGATGAAGCGCTGTTTTTCCGGGTGGCTGCAGCGGCCTTCGCCATGCGGCGGAAGACCATGGAAAACAATCTGATGGCCTCCTTTCATCTCAGCCGGGAGGAAGCCCGGGAATGGATGGAAAGCTGCGGCATCCCTCCGAACGTGCGGGGGGAAGCGCTGTCTCTTGCGCAGTTCGCAGCACTGAGCAACGCGGCGAAGGACAAGGCGGCCTGTCAGCCTTCGGGCTGACGGGCGCTTTTTTTGTTGTCTTTGGCCGATTTTACGACAGATATTCCGAATTGACCCCATGAAAACGCTGTGATATAATGTAACTGGTTGAAGTTGGCGTTGCCAACGGCAGCCGACCCCGTATATTTCCAATCCTGTGATCAAATATAGAAGAGAGGTAAGTGCATCATGGCGAACATCGATCTGACCAGGTACGGCATTACCGGCACGAAGGAAATCATCTACAATCCGTCCTACGAATCCCTGTACAAGGACGAAATGGACCCCTCCCTCACGGGCTATGACGTGGGCAAGGAAAGCGAACTGGGCGCCGTCAACGTGATGACCGGCGTTTATACCGGCCGCTCCCCCAAGGACAAGTACATCGTCATGGACGAAAACAGCAAGGACACCGTGTGGTGGACCACGCCTGAATATAAGAACGACAACCATCCCATGACCCAGGAAACCTGGGAGATCGTCAAGGACCTGGCCCAAAAGCAGCTGAGCAACAAAAAGCTGTACGTGGTGGATGCCTTCTGCGGCGCCAACAAGGACACCCGCATGGCCGTGCGCTTCATGATGGAAGTGGCCTGGCAGGCTCATTTCGTGCGCAATATGTTTATCAAGCCCACCAAGGAAGAGGAAGCCGCCTTTGAGCCGGATTTCATCGTGTACACCGCTTCCAAGGCCAAGTGCGAACAGTACAAGGAACTGGGCCTCAACAGCGAAACCGTGGTGGCCTTCAACGTCACCAGCCGGGAGCAGGTGATCCTGAACACCTGGTACGGCGGCGAAATGAAGAAGGGCATGTTCTCCATGATGAACTACTATCTGCCCCTCAAAGGCATCGCCAGCATGCACTGCTCCGCCAATACCGATATGAAGGGCGAAAACACCGCCATCTTCTTCGGCCTCTCCGGCACCGGCAAAACCACCCTGTCCACCGATCCCAAGCGCCTGCTGATCGGCGACGATGAGCACGGCTGGGACGACAACGGCGTATTCAACTTTGAAGGCGGCTGCTACGCCAAG
>JAFZQK010000079.1 GCA_017620455.1 Clostridia bacterium | reverse complement strand
GTGGGGGACGGCATCAACGACGCCCCCGCCCTGACGGTGGCGGACAACGGCATCGCCATCGGCGCGGGGACGGACGTGGCCATCGACGCGGCGGATATCGTGGTGATGAAAAGCCGGCTGACGGACGTGACCGCGGCCATCCGCCTGAGCCGGGCCACCATCCGCAACATCCACCAGAACCTGTTCTGGGCGTTCTTTTACAACGCCGTCTGCATCCCCCTGGCCATGGGCCTGTACGGCGTTGAAATGAAGCCCATGTACGGCGCGGCGGCCATGGCGCTGTCCAGCTTCTTCGTGTGCATGAACGCCCTGCGGCTGAACCTGGTGAAGCCCCACGACGCCGGACACGACCGGAAAGAAAAGACTATTTCTGCGGAAGCGCTCCAAAAGATCGTCAAAGCAGAAACAATAAAGGAGGAAAAAACCATGAAAAAGACCCTGAAGGTGGAAGGCATGATGTGCATGCACTGCGAAGCCCGCGTAAAGAAGGCGCTGGAAGCGGTGCCCGGCGTGGAAAGCGCCGTGGCGGACCATGCCGCCGGCACCGCCGTGGTGACCCTGAGCGCGCCCGTGGCGGACGAAGCGCTGCGCGCGGCGGTGGAAGCCCAGGATTACAAAGTGCTCGGCGTGGAATGATCCATTGAATCGGAGGTGTCGATTTATGCTGCGTCGGGTGTTTTGGTTCTTGCTGGCCGCGGTTCTGGTGATCCTGCCCGCCTGCTGCGGGGCGGAGAAGGCCGTGGACGCCGGAACGTTTTCGGTGAAAGAAATCCTTCTGGAAAGGGACGGATCGAAAATCTGGGGTAAGCTGTATCTCCCGGAGGGGGATGCTCCGCTGCCGCTGGTCATCTGCTGTCACGGGTTCGGCGGGAACCACGAGCATGTGAAGCCCTATGCGGAGGCCTTCGCCAGGAATGGGATCGCAGCGTTTGCTTTTGATTTCGTCGGAGGCGGATTCGGCAGCAGAAGCGACGGTACGATGAAAGAGATGTCCGTTCTGACGGAGGCCGCGGATCTGTGCGCCGTGATGGATCGGATGAAGGAGATGCCGCAGATCAATCCGGAGCAGATTTTCCTGCTGGGCGCAAGCCAGGGCGGGTTCGTATCCTCCTATGTGGCCGGGATCCGTCCGGACGACGTGGCCGGGGTCATCGCGCTGTATCCGGCGTACGTGCTGCAGGACAACGCCTGGAAGCAGACGCCGGACCCGGAAGCCATCCCGGAAACCATCAGCCTGATGGGCGTGACCCTGGGCGGGATCTACAACCGGGACGCCCAGTCCTTCGATATCTATGACGTCATGAAGGATTACCCCGGAAAAGTGCTGATCCTGCACGGCACCGTGGACTCCATCGCGCCGATTTCCTATTCCGAACGCGCGGTGGAAACATTCCCGGATGCGGAGCTGATCCGCTACGAGGGGTCGAATCACGGCTTCATGGGGCAGGATCTGATCCGGTCTGAAAACGAATCCATCGCGTTTGTGCAGGAGATCCTGAATGCTTCCCACGGCGAGTAACGCATCAAGCCACGGCGGAAGCGAAAGCCCTGTAAAAGCCTGACGGAAGGATCCCAAAACAGCGAAAAGCCCTTGATTGCTCAAGGGCTTTTCCCTTTGGTACATAAGTAGCCGGAAAATTTGGCGGCCTAATCATGCTGAAAAGAAAAATCGAAGCATGATATTGACATTGGCCGAATCGGCATAAAGATTGTATTATAAAGATCATTCCAGAAGCATTGATGCGCGTTTCGTTCTCACGATATCGCATTTCTTTCTTCGCTTTTCCTTGACAAACTGCCGATTCAAATATATAATATGGGATGAAAAGTGCCAAATACATCCAATGTGGGTTATGTTTTTGTGCACGCATATGCAGGAAACTGCAAATCAAGAAAGGAGATCTTTTCCCTATGAAGAAGCTGTTTGCGCTTGTGCTGGCGGCGGTCATGCTGCTGTCCATGGTGTCCCTGGCCTCTGCCGAAGAAAAAGGCAAGGTGTATTATCTGAACTTCAAGCCCGAAGCCGATCAGGCCTGGCAGGACTTGGCCGCAAAATACACCGCACTGACCGGCGTGGAAGTAAAGGTCCTCACCGCCGCTTCCGGCACCTACAGCCAGACCCTGACCTCCGAAATGGACAAGAAGGACGCCGCTCCCACCCTGTTCCAGATCGGCAACGCGGAGGGTGTAGCCACCTGGAATAATTACGCCCTGCCCCTGGACGGCACCGAGCTGATCCAGGAAATGACCACTGAGGATTTCAACCTCAAGAACGCCAACGGAGAAACCGTGGCGGTGGGCTACTGCTACGAGGCCTACGGCATCATCACCAACAAAACTCTGCTGGAAAAGGCCGGCTACACCATCGCCGACATCACCAACTTTGAATCCCTCAAGAAGGTGGCCGACGATATCCACGCCCGCGCCGCCGAGCTGGGCTTTGACGCCTTCACCTCCGCCGGCCTGGATGGTTCCTCTTCCTGGCGCTTCTCCGGCCACCTGACCAACATGCCCCTGTTCTACGAATTCCGGGACGATGGGATCACCGAGCAGCCCGCCACCGTGAAGGGCACTTACCTGGATGCTTACAAGAACATCTGGGATCTGTATATCACCGATTCCGCCGCCGATGTGAAGAAGCTGTCCGGCTACACCGGCGCGGAAGCCGAAAAGGATTTCTACGACGGCAAGGCCGTGTTCTTCCAGAACGGCACCTGGGAATATGCTGATCTGACCGGCAAATACGGCATGGATCCCGCTTCCCTGGCCATGATCCCGATCTACTGCGGCGTGGAAGGCGAAGAAAACGCCGCCCTTTGCGCCGGCACCGAGAACTGCTGGGCCGTGAACGCCAAGGCTTCCGAGGCCGATCAGAAGGCCACGCTGGACTTCCTCAAGTGGGTCGTCACCAGCGACGAAGGCACCCAGATGATGGCCGATTGGTTCGGCCCCATCCCCTTCAAGGCTGCCAAGGCTTCCAACAACGTATTCTTCAATGATTCCACCGCGCTGCTGAACGAAGGCAAGTACGTGGTCACCTGGGCGTTCAACTATACGCCTGACACGGACAACTGGCGCGCAGGCATCGTCAGCGCCCTGGAGCAGTATTCCGCCGGCGCCACCGACTGGGGCGAAGTGGAATACGCCTTTGTGGAAGGCTGGGCCACCTGCTACGCCAACACCCATTAACCAAGCCTGAATCCCTCAGGGGAGCGGGGGGCCTTCTCCCGCTCCCTTTTCCTTCGTGAAAAGGAGCGATCCAAAGTGAAGAAAAAAAGGAGGCCAAACGCCGCGGCGATCACCTCTTCCCTGATCCGCAAGTCAATCCAGCGGCGCTTCGCCATTTTTCTGCTGCCCACCTTCGTATGCTTCTGCATCGGTTTTCTCTGGCCCTTCATCCAGGGCATCTATCTGTCGCTGCACAGCTTTACCACCACCAGCGACACCGCCTGGGCGGGGTTTGACAACTATGTGAAAGCATTCAACGACGCCGGTTTCCGCCAGGCCTTCTTCTATACGGCGTTGGTGGCGGTGGTTTCCCTTGTGCTGATCAACGTGCTGGCTTTCTTCGTCGCCTTCGCGCTGACGCGCAGCATCCGGGGCAGCAACTTGTTCCGTGGCGTTTTTTTCGTGCCGAACCTGATCGGCGGCATTGTGCTGGGCTACATCTGGAAAACCATCATTGATTCCGTGCTGCCCGTCAGCATGTCCATCCAGGCTAATTACGGCTTCTGGGGCCTGATCGTGGTGCTGTGCTGGCAGCAGGTGGGCTACATGATGATCATTTACATCGCCGGCTTGCAGGCCGTGCCGGAAGACATGCTGGAAGCCGCCCGCATCGACGGGGCCAACGGGCCCAGGACCCTGTGGCACATCATCCTGCCTAACGTGATGCCCTCCATCACCATCTGCACCTTCCTCTCCCTCACCAACGGCTTTAAGCTCTACGACCAGAATATGGTGCTCACCAACGGCGCTCCCGTGCGCCGTGGCATCGGACAGACGGAGATGCTGGCGCTGAACATCGCCAAGACCTTCTCTACCGCCAATCAGCGCGGCGTAGCCCAGGCCAAGGCCGTGCTGTTCTTCATCCTGGTCACGGCCCTGGCCCTGATCCAGCTGAGAGCCACCCGCAGAAAAGAGGTGCAGCAATGACGCAGCAGGCTTTGAAAATCAAAGGCAGCCCCACCCCCCGGGAAAAGCAGACGTTGGGAAAAATCATCCTGACGGTGCTGTTTGCCATTATCAGCCTGATCTGGATGATGCCCATCATCATCGTGCTGTACAATTCCTTTAAGGAAAACGGCTTCGTCAATTCCGAGGTATTCGCCCTGCCGAACAAGGAGAGTTATGTGGGCTTCAGCAACTACATAAACGGCATGACCTTCGGCAACTATCCCTTCTATTATTCCGCCGGATACAGCGTGTACATCACCATCGTGTCCACCGCGCTGATCCTGTTTTGCACTTCCATGGCCGCGTGGTATATTTCCCGGGTAAACGATCTGTTTTCCAGGGTGGTCTATTACCTGTGCGTGTTTTCCATGGTGGTGCCCTTCCAGATGGTGATGTTCACCTTGGCCAATACCGCCAGGGAAGTCCACCTGGACACGCCCTGGACAATCCCGGTGATTTATCTGGGATTTGGGGCTGGGCTGGCAGTGTTCATGTTTGTGGGCTTCGTCAAATCCATTCCCATCGACATTGAGGAGGCCGCCGCTATTGACGGCTGCACCCCCATTCGCACCTTTTTCAGCGTGGTTTTCCCCATGATGAAGCCCACCCTCATTTCCGTGGGCGTGCTGGAAATCATGTGGGTGTGGAACGACTATCTCCTGCCCTACCTGGTGCTGGACCAGACCAAGTACAAGACGATCCCCATCCACATTCAGTATCTGCAGGGCAGCTACGGCCGGGTGGACCTGGGCGCGACGATGGCGCTGATCATGCTGAGCCTCCTGCCCATCATTATTTTCTATCTGGCCTGCCAGAAGCACATCATCAAAGGCGTGGCCGCCGGGGCCGTGAAGGGCTGACACGCCGGAATGAAGGGCTGACACATCGGAATATAAAAGCATTCACACACAAACACAAAAACGCCGCCCAGGACAACACGAGCTCATACGGGCAAAGCCCGAAGTCTCGTTTCCTGGGTGACGTTTTCATATTTGGCGGAAGCAAAGTGCAAAATGGATTCCTGAGCAGTATGAACTAATGAAATAATATTTTGTTGCGATAGACGATAATTCTCGTCCGCAATCATCTGAATTAATCCACAAGCGTTGTCAGCGGGAAACCTTTGTCTTTTTCGCTCTCATACACTTTGGAATCGAATAACGTGAAATCTACGCCGTTTCCCTCAGCAGGATGTCCCCGCCGCACATTTTGCATTTCAAAATCGCCATCTTTTGTCACCTCAAAACAGATATTAAAATTATATTTTATGGGAAAGGAGCCTGAGTGATGATTACCGTAAGGCTTTCCAGGCCATGAAAAATCGGGTTTTGTGCCAATTTTGTGCCAAAAACCCCAAAAACACTCCTCCATGCCGCAAAAAGAAAACCCGGAAGCCTTGATTTACAAGGCTTCCGGGACCCATGGAGCATAGGAGACTCGAACTCCTGACCCCAACACTGCCAGTGTTGTGCGCTACCAACTGCGCTAATGCCCCGTCTCGCAGCCCGGCATTTCCCGGACGCGAAAATTATTTTATCATGACACAGGCGATTTGTAAAGGGGTAAAAGCAAAAAATCCGGTAAAATTTTGCGGCGGGGCCAATCGCAGGCTGATCACGCCAGGGTGGCCGCCATGACGGCCTTGATGGTGTGCATGCGGTTTTCCGCTTCGTCAAATACGATGGACTGGGGCCCTTCAAACACCTCGTCCGTCACTTCCATGGCTGCGAGGCCGTATTTTTCGTGGATCTTCGCGCCGATCCCGGTGTTCAGATCATGGAAGGAGGGCAGGCAGTGCATGAAGCGGCACTGTGCCCCGGCGGTTGCCATCAGCCGCTCCGTCACCTGGTAGGGCTTCAGATCGTTGATCCGCTCGGCCCAGACCGCGTCCGGCTCGCCCATGGAAACCCACACGTCGGTATAGATCACATCCGCTCCCCGCACGGCGGAGGCGGGATCGGGATCAAATTTCAGCGTCGCCCCGGTTTCCGCGGCGATGGCCTGACATTCCGCAATCAGCGCCGGGTCCGGAAAGTATTTTTCCGGGGCGCAGGCCACGAAATGCAGCCCCATTTTCGCGCAGCCCACCATCAGGGAATTCCCCATGTTGTACCGGGCATCCCCCATGTACACCAGCTTTCTGCCCTTCAAAGCGCCGAAATGCTCCCGGATCGTCAGGAAATCCGCCAGGATCTGGGTGGGATGGAATTCGTTGGTGAGGCCGTTCCAGACGGGCACTCCGGCATATTTCGCCAGGGTGTCCACGATCTCCTGGCCGAAGCCCCGGTATTCGATGCCGTCGTACATCCGCCCCAGCACCCGGGCGGTGTCCGCGATGCTTTCCTTTTTTCCGATCTGGGAGCCCGCGGGATCCAGATACGTGGGGTGCATGCCCAGGTCCGCCGCCGCCACCTCGAAGGCGCAGCGGGTGCGGGTGCTGGTCTTTTCAAAAATCAGCGCCACGTTCTTTCCCTCGCACAGCCGATGCGGGATCCCCGCTTTCTTTTTTTGCTTCAGTTCCGCCGCGAGATCCAGCAGCTGCCCGATCTCCTCCGGGGAAAAATCCAACAGTTTGAGAAAATGCCGGCCTTTCAGCGACATGGGAACACCTCCGAATGAATAAATACGCATGTATTATACAATCACAGCGCTGTTCTGTCAACCATGCTTTTGCATTTATTTGATTCAGATTGTAGAAATATTCTGTAATATGTATAAATATAAATTCCCCTCCGCCGACGCGGAGGGGAGAAGGGAAACTGCGCGTTTTTTCAGAACACTTCGTATTCCCCGGACGCCTCCGCGAAAGGCCCGGGGAGGGCGGAGAGGCCCCGGTGGGCGCCCAGGTAATCGCTGTCAAAGGTGATGGCGCTGCCGTCGGGGTTTTCAAAGCGCTGCTCCGGCTCGAAGGCGCGGCCCAGGATATCGCTGGTAACGATGCCGTCGGCAAAGTCCTTGATATAGGAATACACGTTGGTTTTCAGGGCGTACCTGCCGTCCTTTTCCACGAGCTCCACCTTGGGCCGTGCCCGGCGGTTCACCAGGCTGTGCCGTTCATGCTTGCAGACGGTGGCCCCGGCGAAATAGGCGTTGCCCTCCACCCACACGGGGAGGTGGCCGAAGTGATACGGCGCCAGGGCGCCCATGTCCGGCTCCCGGTCCATCATGAAATGGCTGATCCATTCGTCGTAGGTGGGGAAGATATCGAAGGGCGCGGTGCCCACGACCTCGTAAGCCGCGTCCGTGGGCTTGCGCTTCTTTTCGGTGACGGGATAGTGCTGAATGAAAATGTTGTTGTAGATCCGGTCGTCCCCGTGAAGGATGGTCATGAACCCGGCCACCTCCGTGCGGTGGCGGATGTGATAAGGGGTATACCGGGGCTCCCGCTGGCCGTTAACGATGCTGTCCACCCCGGAATTGATCAGGGAGAAGCTGCCCAGCACCAGGTTGTGCACCACGGCGATGCCCTCGCTGGGGATGGTAATGCTCACCGGGGACAGAAGCAGGTTGTTGTCGATCAGGGTGGGGCCGTGGCCCACCTCGATGAACACGTCGGTGGAGAACATGGCGCCCCGGGCATGAGGCCGGCCCGCGGGGGGCGTGTTATCGTGCATCAGGTTCTGGCTGATCCGCGCGCCCTGGGCCTGCCAGTCGCACCACACGCCCATGATGCAGTGGTGGATATGGTTGCGGCGGATGGTGACGTCGATGGCGGCGTGCAGCTTGATGCCCGCGGTTTCCGCGCCGCCCAGCTGCTGGGAATTGCAGATATCGTGGATGTGGCAGTCCTCGATGGTGGAAAACACGCCGCCCATGCGGCCCACGATGCCCGTCTGCTCGCAGTGGTGCACCTCGCAGCGGCGGATGATATGGCCGCCCACTTTTTCCTTCAGCCATCCGTGATACTGGCCCCGGCACACGGCGTCCCGCTCCATCTGGGTGGGGGATTTGACATGCTTATGGTAGAAATACATGTCGTTTTCCTCATCCCGGTATTTGCCCAGGGAAATGCCGCAGCATTTGCTGTTGCTGATCTCGCAGTCCTCGATGATCCAGCCCCGGCTCCAGTGGGGGCCGATCATGCCGTCCTGGTAAGCGGCGGGCGGCGCCCAGGTGGTGGCCGCCTTGTCGATTTTGAAGCCGCTGACGGTGATATAGCCCACCCGGGTCTTTTCCGGCATGAAGCAGTTGCGCCGCACGGTGATTTCCACCTTTTCGGCGTTGGGATCCCTGCCCTGGAAGTTGGCGTAGAGCACGGTTTCGTTCCCGTCCTGCTCGGTGTACCACAGATATCGGGCGTCCTCCTGGTTCCAGGCGCAGGGATCGGGCTGGCCCGCCAGGCATTCCTCCAGGGTGACGGTTTCATACATCATCCGGTCGTTGAGGAACACCGCCCCCGTGTGGCGCACCGTGGGCGCAAAATACCAGTCGCCGCAGACGAAGGTGGTATAGGGATTGTACGCCCCGAACACGCCATTGCCGACCCGGTTCACCCATACGTTTCCTTCGTATTGTTTCCAGCCGGTCAGGATCTCCGCGCCGGTGATCACCGCGCCCCGGATCTTTTCGCTGCGGTATACGATGCGCTTGTCCTCCGTGCCGGCGTTCCGGGGGTTCACATACTCCCGGTAAACGCCGGGGGCCACGATGATCTCGTCTCCGGGCCGGGCGATTTTCGCCGCGTCGCCGATGCGGCGGAAGGGCATTTCCCGGCTGCCGTTCCCGTCCCGGGAAGCGGCGGCGTTCACATAATACTGCATGTCATGGCTCCTTTCTCAGTCTTCCACGGCCTTGAGCACCGTGGCGGTGCGGGAAGGCAGGTACAGCCGCACGTGGGGGCCTTCCAGCTCGGGATCCAGGGCGCTGACCCGGTCGTGATGCACCCGGCCGAAGCCGCCGTACCAGTAATCGTCGGTGGAGAAGAGCACCTGGTACTCCTTCGCCTGGCTGACGGGGATGGGATAATCGGTGTAGCTGTTCACAGGATCAAAATTGAATACGAACAGCAGCCCCGCCCGCTCGAAGGCGATCACATGCTGATCCTCGTGGATCCACCGCAGCTCGGGATAGGCCTCGCTGAACAGATGCGCGTCCCGGGCGGTCCTAATCATATCCTGGTCGAACTTGTTCAGGTACTGGTATTTCAGATCGGGGTTCTTCATCAGGCTCCACTGGCGGCGGCAGTAATGATAGCTGTTGTTGTTGCCGGGCCGGGGAAAATCGATCCATTCTGGATGGCCGAATTCGTTGCCCATGAAGTTGAGATACCCGGTGCCGCCGGCGGCCAGGGTGAGCAGCCGGATCATTTTATGCAGCGCGATGGCCCGGTCGATGACCAGGGTGTGGGTGTCCTTCTCCATCTGATCGTACATGGCGGCGTCGGCAAAGCGGAAAATCATCGTCTTGTCGCCTACCAGGGCCTGGTCGTGGCTTTCCACATAGGCGATGGTGGGGGCGTTGCGGAAGGTGAGCTCCTTCCAGATCATGTCCAGCCGCCAGTCCTCATCCCTGTAATCCTTCGCCAGGCGGATCCACAGATCCGGCAGCCCCATGCCCAGCCGGTAATCGAACCCGATGCCGCCGTCCTTCACCGGCTCGCACATGCCGGGCATGCCGCTCATGTCCTCGGCGATGGTGAGCGCCCGGGGGTTCACCTGGCGGATCAGCTCGTTGGCCAGCTGCAGGTAGGTGACGGATTCCACGTCGGTATTCATGGTGAAATACGTATCCAGCGAGGAGAAGGCCACCCCCAGGCCGTGATCGTGGTACAGCATGGAGGTGACGCCGTCGAAGCGGAAGCCGTCGAAGTGGAATTCCTCCATCCAGTATTTCAGATTGCTCAGCAGGAAATGCAGCACCTCAGGCTTGTCGTAATTGAAGCACTTGGTGCCCCAGGCGCTGTGATCGCCCCTTCCGCCCTCGTGGAAGAACTGGTAGGCGGTGCCGTCGAAAAGGTTGATGCCCTCCAGGGTGTTGGGGCAGGCGTGGGAGTGCACCACATCCAGCAGCACCCGGATGCCCATTTCGTGGGCCTTGTTGATCAGATAGCGCAGCTCGTCCGGCGTGCCGAAGCGGGAGGAGGGAGCGTAGAAATTGCTCACCTGATAGCCGAAGGAGGCGTAGAAGGGATGCTCCATGATGGCCATAAGCTGCACCGTGTTGTACCCGCCCTCCTTTACGTGGGGCAGCACGTTATCCGCAAATTCGGTGTAGGTGGCGGTGCGGTATTCCTCCGTGGCCATGCCCACGTGGGCCTCGTAGATCAGCGGCGGCTCGTCCAGGACAAAATCCTTGTCCGTCCAGGGATATTTCTCCGTATCGTCCTGCACCTCGCAGCACCAGCTGCCGTTCTGCCAGTCCTGCACCGCCCGGCGGGTATAGAGGGGCAGATGCTGGGAAAGATGATCGCCGTTCTTTACGATGGTCATGACCTTGCTGCCGTGGCGCAGGGTCTCCCCCGGCAGGAACACCTCCCAGCAGCCGTTTTCCCGCCGCTCCAGGGGCGTGTCGATCCAGTGCCAGTCATTGAAATCCCCCGTCAGGAACACCTGATCCGCCCCCGGCGCCCATTCCCGGTACACCCAGCCGTCCTTCAGGCGGTGAAACCCGAAATATTTGTGGGCGTTGGCAAAGCTGTTCAGCGTTTTCCCCCGGGGCAGCAGCTGGCGCTTCTTGGCCCTGTACAGGTCCATCCGCAGCTTCAAATCGCTCTCATAGGGGCGCAGTTCGGGGTGGGTTTTGAGAATACCCAGCATGGCGCGATCCTCCTTCTTATGCGGCCGCCGCCTTCCGGCGGCGCGCCGGCGCTTGACATATCATTTCTTTCTGGGATCTATTATACAGTATCCGCGCCTCAAACGCCAGATGAAAACGCAAAATTTTTCCATAAAAAAACGGCGGACGCAGGCGAAAGCCGTCTGTCCGCCGGGGAAGCGCGCATCGCCCGAAGGATCACGGGGCGGGCTGAAAGCGCTTGATCTGCTTGCGGAACTGGCTGGGCGACGTGCCCACCAGCTTGTTGAATATCCGCAGGAAATTGGAATAATCGTTGAAGCCGCACTGATACGCGATGGCGTTCAGGCTCAGATCGGTCTGCATCATCTGGCGGGCCAGCATCACCCGGCGGTACAGGATATAGTCGTACACGCTGCGGTTGGTGAATTTGGTGAATTCGTGGCTCAGGTAGCTGACGCTGATGCCGAACTGCTTGGCCAGCTGATCGATGCGCAGGGGCTGGGTGTAATTGCTGTTGATATAGGTGAGCACGTCCTGGATGACGCTGTTGGAGATCACGCTGCCCGTCACGTCCTGGCTCTGGCGGATGCCGTGGCAGAGGGTATTGAGGAAGTCGATCAGGATGCCGCAGCAGGTGAATTGCTCCAGGGGATCCTCCTGGTCGGCGGCCTGCAGCCTGCGGAGCTGATCGGCGCAGGTTTCCGCCTCGGCGGAGCTGAGCTGGAAGGTGTACAAGCCCCGGGACGTGTAGCTGCGGAAAAAGCCGTCCAGATCGATCTTCCCGCAGCCCAGAGTCCTGAGGGATTCCAGGGAAAGGTTGAGGTACGCCCGCTCGTAATTTCTCAGCTCCGTGACGCTGGAAAGGCCGTGCATGGAAAAAGGCGGGATAATGAATATCTGGTACGGCTTGAGCAGATACAGGCTGTTGTCCAGCCCGAAATACTGCCCGCCGTGGACGTGCATATAGAATTCATAGAAATCATGGCAATGGTATTCCGTGATTTCCTTCCGTTCGGACCGGGAATAGAACGCCTCGTACACCCGGCCTTTTTCCATGGTGGTGAGCGCCGCGTTTCTCTGGCTGATGGATGGATCCATGTCGGTTTGCTCCTTTCAGCGCCTGGGGGAAAGAAAGTGCAGGATTCGCACAAAAATGAGCATTTTCTGTGTGGAAATCGGGAAGATAGGCATGGTATACTAAGCGCAGCAGATGAGAAAAACCTGCGGACGGCCCTCGGGCCGCCGAGACAGGAAGAAAGGAAGATGACAGGATGATCCGAATCGCGATCGTCGGCACCGGCGGCATCTCCCACGCCCACATCCAGGCGTACCTCAAATTCCCGGAGCGCTGCCGCATCGCCGCGCTGGTGGATATCGTGCCCGGCAAGGCCCAGCGGGTGAAGGAGCAGTACGGCCTGGACGCGGAGGTGTTTGAGGACCACCGGGACATGCTGGGAATGGAGATCGACCTGGTGGACGTGTGCACCCCGCCCTTCGTCCACGCCGAAATCAGCATCAACGCCCTGCGCAGCGGGAAAAACGTGGTGTGCGAAAAGCCCATGGCCGCGTCCCTGGAGGAGTGCGATCAGATGCTCCGCGCCCGGGACGAAAGCGGGAAAAAGCTCTCCATCATCGCCCAGAACCGTTTCCGCAAGCCCATCCGGGATCTGAAGGCTCTGCTGGACAGCGGCATCGCCGGGCCCGTGCGCCACGCCCAGATCGATTCCCTCTGGTTCCGGGGCCACAGCTATTACGATCTGTGGTGGCGGGGCACCTGGGAAAAGGAGGGCGGCGGCTGCACCCTGAACCACGCCGTGCACCACATCGACATGCTGGGATGGATGATGGGCCTGCCCAAGCGGGTCACCAGCGTGCTGGCGAACACCGCCCACGACAACGCCGAGGTGGAGGATCTGAGCGTCTCCGTGCTGGAGTATCCCGGCGCGCTGGCCACGGTGACGGCTTCGGTGGTGCACCACGGGGAGGACCAGCGCCTGGTGTTCCAGTGCGAAAAGGCCAAGATCGCCGCGCCCTGGGAGGTGTTCGCTTCCCAGCCCCAGCCCAACGGCTTTCCCATCCCGCAGTCCGATCCCGCCTTTGAAAAGCAGGCGGAGGATTTCCTCTCCTCCCTGCCGCCCCTTCCCTGGGAAATGCACGTGGGCCAGTTGGAAAACGTGCTTTCGGCCCTGGAAAACGGCACGGACGTGGCCATCACCGGGGAGGATGGCCGCCGCACCATCGAGCTGATTACCGCCATTTACAAGGCCGGCGCCCAGCACGCCCCGGCGGAGCTGCCCCTGCGGGCGGACGATCCATTATACACCGTCGCGGGCATCCACGCAGCCATGCCCCACTTCCACGAGAAAACGGCGTCCGTGCAGGAATTCGACGGAGAGATCAGCTTCGGCGGTTTCGGAAGGAAGGAAAGCAAATGAACGTATCCGACGGCATGAATTACGCCCCCAAGGGAAAGCCCCGGCCGGTGGTGAAGCCCGGCGAATTCGTATTCTCCGCCGTGCGGCTGGATCACGGCCACATCTACGGCATGTGCAACGGCCTCACCGAAGCGGGCGGCACCCTCAAATACGTGTGGGACCCGGACCCCGCCAAGGTGGCGTCGTTCCTCCGGGCCTTCCCCCAGGCCCGGCCCGCCCACAGCGAGGAGGAAGCCCTCTCCGACGGGGAAACCCATCTCATCGCCGGCGCCGCCGTCACCAGCGAGCGCTGCGCCCTGGGCCTGCGCGCCATGGACGCGGGAAAGGATTACTTCACCGACAAGGCGCCCTTCACCACCCTGGACCAGCTGGCCGCCGCCCGGAAAAAGACGGCGGAAACCGGAAAAAAATACATGGTCTATTATGCCGAGCGGCTCCACGACGAAGGCTCGCTTTTGGCGGGGTACATGGTGGAGCAGGGAGAGATCGGCAGGGTGATCGCCGTGAACGGCTTCGGCCCTCACCGTCTGGGCGCTCCGGGCCGCCCCGCCTGGTTCTTTGAAAGAGAAAAATACGGCGGAATCCTGTGCGATATCGGCAGCCACCAGATCGAGCAGTTCCTCACCTACGCTGGGGAGGAGGACGCCGCGGTGACCGCCAGCCGCGTAGGCAATTACAATCATCCGGAATATCCCGAGCTGGAGGATTTCGGCGACTGCATGCTGGTGGGCAAGAACGGGGCCACCCACTATTTCCGGGTGGATTGGTTCACCCCGGACGGGCTGCGCACCTGGGGCGACGGGCGGCTGTTCATCCTGGGCACCGAGGGCTTCATCGAGGTGCGCAAGTACGTGAATCTGGCTTCCGATCAGCCCGGCGGCGGCCACGTGTTCCTGGCCAACGGGAAGGGCGAAACCTATGTGAACGCCGTGGGCGTCACCGGTTATCCCTTCTTCGGCCAGCTGATCCTGGACTGCCTGAACCGCACCGAGCACGCCATGACCCAGGCCCACGCCTTCAAGGCGGCGGAACTGTGCCTGCTGGCCCAGGAAAAGGCCGTGCGGGTCAGGTAAATCCGTTTTCTTCCCGCCCGGAAGGGGAGCGCGTCTCCCCCTCCGGGCGTTCCGTTTTCAAAAGCGGGCACCGGCGTGAGCCGGCACCCGCCGTTTTTTATTGGTTCAGAAATGCGCTTTTTTCAGATCACGGATTGCCGGGGAAGGTGCCGCGGGCACGGCCCTCGTTGTAGGCTTCGCGGAATTCTTCGATCATGTCGTCGGCGCCCACCTTGCGGATGGCTTCCACGGCTTCATCGTAGACCTTGTCGAAGTCTTCGGGCGCGCAGGTGATGACCTTGCTCAGGAAAGCGCCCTGCTTGGACTGCACCATGGAGCCGAAGTCGTTCTCGGCCTGGATGGTGCCGGAGAAGCTGATCTGGGTCCAGGCGTCGGTGCCGGCGTCGATGTAGGACTGGATCAGTTCGGGGGTGTACTTGGCGTCGAACTTCAGGGCGCGGCCGGCGGCGTTGCGCTCGTCGGAGCCGTAGTACAGGCCGTTGGAGATGAAGACGATGTCGCCGGCGTGCATCTTGTATTCATCCGGCACGGCATCGGCGCTCTGCACCTCGGTGGGGATGCCTTCTTCAGTGACGGCCAGGTAGTTGATGCCTTCCACGCCGTTCTGCATGAAGAACATGTTCTCGGGCAGGGACATCCAATCCAGGTACTTGATGGCGGCGATGGCCTGCTCCTTGGTGGTGGACTTCACGGGGATGATGATGCTCAGGCCGTTGGCGGCGTACACATCATGCAGGTACTTGTCCAGGGAAGCGTTCTTGAAGCAGTTGACAGAGGTCCAGCTGGCGCCGGGCACGTTGTTTTCCAGTTCCACTTCGTAGTTCTTGTCGGGGCGCCAGGGCTGGTCGGGCTGCATGGAGAAGAAGCCGAAGTAGCCCTGGGTCAGCGCGGTGTCGGAAGCGGCATCGTCGTCCAGGTCGAAGTTCTCGTACAGCAGGCCTTCATGATACAGCTTGTTCAGCCAGCGATAGCCTTCCTTCGCGCCGGGCAGCATTTCGTGGTTGCGGCAGTAGGCGAACCAGTCTTCTTCCGTTACCTTGCTGAAGTCGATGAAGGCGTCGGTGAAGCGGTTGACGTTGTAGAGGGGGTTCGCTTCATACAGGTCGAACTGCATGGGGATGGTCTGGGTGCCGCCCAGGTTGGCTTCCTTGGCCGCCCGCAGGTAGGCTTCGAAGCTCTCGATATCGGTGGGCTTTTCCATGTTCAGGGCAGCCAGCCAGTCGGCGCGGATGAAGTTACCCACGTTCTCGACTTCCAGACGGCGGGCGGGAATGAACCACTGTTCGGGCGTGCCATCTTCGTCGGTGTCCACCTGGCCGAAGGGCAGCAGGGTGTCACGGCCCAGGAAAGCGATCAGGTTCTGGCCGTATTCTTCCAGCAGCTCGTCCAGCTGGTAGATTTCCTCGTCTTCGATGGCTTTGTTCACCAGGCCGCCGTCATAGGTGATGCAGATGTTGGGTTCGTTGCCGGTGCCCAGTACCAGGCCCAGCTTTTCGCCCTCGGTCCAGCGGGCCACGGGGACGAACTCCAGCTTGATGTGGTTGGGATCGCCGAAATGCTCCTGCGCGTAGTGCAGCTGCATGCAGTCCGCCACATTGAAGCCGGGAATGTCGCGGTCGAAGGCTTCCACCTTCAGGGTGATCCAGTCGTCATCCGCAAGCGCGGTGCCGGTGAGCCCCAGTAGCAGCGCCAGGGTCAGCAGGATAGCCAGGGTTTTTTTCATGGGAATTGCCTCCTTCTTTATTTTCACCGCCATTCAGGCGGCAGGATACGTTTGTCAGATCAGCCCTTGACGGCGCCGATGGTGACGCCGGAAACGAAGTAGCGCTGCACGAAGGGATACACCACCAGGATGGGCAGCGTGGCGAAGATGATGGTGGCGGGCTGGAGGGATTCGGAAACCTGATTGGACACGGCGGTGGCGCCTTCGTCCATGGACACCACGTCCGCCGAGTCGATCCGCTTGATGGCGTTGTACAGCTTGAGCTGCAGGGGATACAGGTTCCGGTCGGTGATGTAGTACTGGGCGTCCTGGAAGCTGTTCCATTTGCCCACGGCGTAGAACAGCGTCAGCGTCGCCAGGGAGGCCAGGGACAGGGGCAGATAGATCCGCACCAGGATCTGGAAATCATTGGCGCCGTCGATGGTGGCGGCCTCCTCCAGGGATTCGGGGATGGAGGAGAAGAAGCTCTTCATGATGATCATGTTGTAGGTGGACAGCGCGCCGGGCAGGATCAGCGCCCATTTGGTATCCAGCAATCCCAGCTCCATGATATTGATATAGATGGGAATGGTGCCGCCGGAGAAATACATGGTGAACAGCGCCATGAAATTGAAGAATTTCCTGCCCCGCAAACGGCGCTTCGTCAGCGGATAGGCCATCAGCACGGTGAGCACCATGGCAATGGCGGTATAGATCAGCGTGATCTCCACCGTGAGCCACAGGCTGCGCCGCATGCTGGGATCGTTGAAGAGCACCTCGTAGGCCTTGGTGGTAAATTCCACGGGCCAGAAGCTCACGCTGCCGTTGAGGATGGCGGACTTGGAGCTGAGGGACAGGGCGATCACATTCAGGAAGGGGACCACGCAGGTGAGGGAGATCAGCAGAACGACGAAGATCAGCACCATCTGCGGCGCGGACCATTTGGGGTTCTTTTTCTTTCTTCTCACGGCGGGAAGCGTGCCGGGACTGACTGACATTTCTCGCACCCCCTTACCAGATGCCGTCTTCGCCCAGCCGCTTGGTGACGAAGTTGGCCGAAGAAATCAGGATCAGGCCCACCACGGACTGGAACAGGCCGATGGCGCCGGCCCGGGCCCATTCATGGTTTTTGATGGCGGCGCGGTATACGAAGGTGGACAGCACGTCGCAGTATTCCTCCACCCGGCTGTTGCCCAATACGAACGGCTTGTCGAAGCTGATGTTCATCATCTGGCCCACGTTGAGGATCAGCAGCACCACGATGGTGCCCCGGATGCCGGGCAGGGTCACGTGCCAGATCTGCTGCATTTTATTGGCGCCGTCGATACGCGCGGCCTCGAACAGCTCCATATTGATGCCGGTGATGGCGGACAGGTACAGGATGGTGCCCCAGCCCATGCTCTGCCATACGCCCACCAGGGTGTAAACGATGCGCCAGGGCCAGCCCTCCGTCAGGAAGGGAACGTTTTCCTCCGGCCCGATCCAGTGCCATTTTCGCAGCGTGGCGTTGATCACGCCCGTGGTGGGGGCGAAGATCTGCAGCACCATGCCGCCGATGATGATCCAGGAAAGGAAATGCGGCAAATACAGCATCGTCTGGGACGCCTTTTTGATGCCGGTGCAGCGGATCTCGTTGAGCATGATGGCCAGGATGATGGGCATGGGGAAGCCGGCGATCAGGCCCATGAAGTTCAGCAGCAGCGTGTTTTTCAGGGCGGTCCCCAGATCGGGCATCTTATTGATGATGAATTTGAAATTATCCAGCCCCACCCATTTGCTGCCGAAAATGCCTTTGGATTTGCTGAATTTTTCAAAGGCCATGACAATGCCGATCATGGGCTTGTAGCAGAAAATCAGATAAAACGCAATGGGCAGCACCAGCATGGCGTACAGCCGCCAATCCCGCCGGAACCAGCCTTTGCCGGTCTTCACCCGGGGTTTTTCCCGTGTGCTCATAGCATCATTCCTCTCGCTCAGGTTCGTGGGGCATCGGCCGCTCGGATTTGTCAATTCGGTCATTTATATGCCAGATACATATATTTTAATAACAGCATTGTAAGCTTTCTATGCAAATTACGCGAAATAGTATGCGTATTCTGCATAATGCAAAAAAAGCAGGAAAACAGGGGCGAAAATGGGAAAAATATGCACATTCACAAAAAGGATTTTCCCCCGGGCGGACGAATACAAGTACCGACAGATGAAGGAGCGTGAGGGAAATGTTCCGGGTGGGGATCGTGGGCTGCGGCGGCATCGCGCAGGTGCACGCGGCGGTGCTGGACCGGCTGGAGGAGACGCGTTTGGCCGCCTGCGCCGATATCGTGCCGGAGCGGGCGGCGGAAATGGCAGGCCGCTCGGGCGCCCGGGCGTACGGTTCGCTGGAAGAAATGCTGGCGGCGGAAAAGCTGGATGCGGTGCACCTGTGCACGCCGCATCATCTGCACGCGCCCATGGCGGAAACGGCGGCGGAAGCGGGCGTCGCCGTGCTGACGGAAAAGCCCCCGGCAATCAGCCGGGAGCAATGGGAAACGCTGGAAAAGGCGGCGGAAAAGGTGCCCGTCGGCGTCTGTCTGCAGAACCGCTACAACCCCAACGTGCAGGAAGCCCGGCGGCTGATAGAAAACGGGGCATACGGAAGCGTGCTGGGCGCCCGGGCGTTCGTGACCTGGCAGCGGGATGCTGCTTACTATACGGACAGTCCCTGGCGGGGGGCCTGGGCCACCGAGGGCGGCAGCGCCCTGATCAATCAGTCCATCCACACCCTGGATCTTCTGGTGACGCTGCTGGGCAGGCCGGAAGCCGCGGCGGGCAGCATGAGCAACCGCCACCTGAAAAACGTCATCGAAACGGAGGATACGGTGGAAGCCTATCTGACCCTGGGCGGGCGGCCCGCGCTGTTTTACGCTTCCAACGCCTATGCCGCCAACGCGCCGGTGCTCCTGGATATTCAGATGGAACGGGCCGTGCTGCGCCTGGAGGGGGAAGGCATGGAAATCCGCCTGCCGGACAGGACCGAATACCGCGCCTTTCCCCAGCCGGAAACCCTGGGCAAGGGCTATTGGGGCAACGGGCACTTCCCCTGCATCCGGGATTTTTACCGCTGCCTGGCCTCCGGCGCGCCGTACCCCAACCGCCTGGAAGAAGTGCGGGACACCGTAATGCTGATGCTGGATTTGTACGGCCAGGGCAAAAAAAGCCTAGCGCTTTCCTGAAAAAAATCGCGCGCTTTTCAGCGCGCGCTTTGGATCATGCGGGCAAATATTTCTTTCAGCTTCAGCGGATAGCACAGCACGATGGAAACCACCGCGCCGAAGACCCCCTGGACGCACTCAAAGGGCAGCTTCAGCATCGCCGTTTCGGGCGTTGCGTACACGAACGCCCGGCCCAGAGTGTATCCGATCACCATGATGACGGCGCCCGCCGACACCGCCAGGCCGGAATGGATCAGGGGCCGCTTCTCCCCCTCCGGGCGGGCGAGGATGCTCACCGCCACGGCCTGCAGGCCGTGGGACACCAGGGATACGAACATGGGCGCCGGGTAAAACAGCATATCCCCGAAGAAGCTGCCCACGCCCCCCACCAGGAAGGCGGCGAAGGGGTCCAGGAGCATGGCGGCGGTATTGATGATCACGTCGCAGAAATACAGATGCCCTCCCGGCACGGGAATGGAAAAAATGCTCATGCTCAGCACGATGTTCATGGCCGTCAGCATGCCGGTGACGGCCAGCCACAGAGGCGATCCCCTTTTCAGGATCCTGTCCTGCGAAAAACCCATGGTCCTCCTCCTTTCCCCCTGGGTGAAAATTTGAAAGCATGATATCACGAACGCCCCGGTCCGTCAAGGAAAATACAGGGAAAGCACACATCCCGCCGGGAAAACGCATACCGTGAAGACAGGGAGGCTTTTCTCCCGCCATCAGCGGCGGCGGCCGCCCGACGGCTTCCGCCGGCGGAGCGTGATGAACCGTGAAACGCGGTGACATATATTTCGCCGATCTGGACCCGGTGATCGGCTCGGAGCAGGGCGGATGCCGTCCGGTGCTCATCATCCAGAACGATCTGGGCAACCGCTTCAGCCCCACCGTGATCGCCCTGCCCCTGACCAGCAAAATGAACAAGGCCCCGCTGCGCACCCACGTGCCCCTGACCCCGCCCCAGGGCGGCGTCCGGCGGCCTTCCGTGATCCTGTGCGAGCAGGTGCGCACATTGGAAAAATCCCGGCTGCAAAGCTATCTGGGAAGGCTGACCAAGGAAAAAATGGCGCTGGTGGAGCGCGCCCTGGCCGCGGCGGTGGCCGGGGAGGAGGAAAAAACGGAAGAAGCGGATCCGTGATGCGCCCGGCGCGGCTCTTTTTGAGGGCCGCGCCGCTTGTGTTTCGGGGCGGATTCCCGTATAATGATCGTATCCTGTTCTGAATCGGGGAGGGATCGTCATGGCCGGCACGGCGCATCTGATCTGCGGCATGATTTGCAGCGGAAAATCCCATTACGCAAAGGCGCTTCGGGAGCGCACCGGGGCGGTGATCCTCAGCTGCGACGAAATCACGCTGCTGTTTCCGCCCCTGGGCGAAAAGCACGACGAAGTGACGGCGAAGCTGCGCGCTTTACTGCTTGAAAAGGCGGCGGACGTTGCCCGGGGCGGCTGCGATGTGATCCTGGAATGGGGCTTCTGGCAGCGGGCGTACCGGCGGGAGACGGAAGCGTATTTCCTGTCCCGGGGCATCCCCGTGCGCCGGCACTATATCGCCGCGTCGGAGGAAACGCTCCGCCGTCACATCGCAAAGCGCAATCAGGAAGAAAACGGCCCCGGCGCATACTATGTGGACGAAGGGCTTTTGAACAAGTGCCTTTCCCTGTTTGAACCGCCGCTGCCCGAAGAAACGGACGAATGGATCGTCCCGGAGGCGTAGCATGGCATTTGAGCTCAGATCCGCCCGGTATCTGGCGGCGGAAGCGCTGGAAAGGGCCGTTTCTCCCGGGGACACGGTGATCGACGCCACCATGGGCAACGGCCACGACACCCTGTTCCTTTGCCGCCTGGTGGGGGAAGCGGGCCGGGTGTACGCCTTCGACGTGCAATCGCAGGCAGTGGAGAATACCCGGGCGCGGCTTACGGAAAACGGGATGCTGGACCGGGCGCATTTGTTCTGCCTGGGGCACGAGCACATGGCCGAAAAGACGCCAGGGCCCGTGGCCGCCGCCGTGTTCAATCTGGGCTGGCTGCCCGGGGGCGATCACGGCGTCACCACCCGCTGGGAAACCACCAAAGCGGCGGTGGAAAGCGCGCTTGCGCTGCTGCGTCCCCTGGGCGTCCTGGTAATCTGCGCCTATCCCGGCCACCCGGAGGGCGACAGGGAGCGGAAAAACATGACGGCGCTGCTTTCCGCCCTGCCGCCGCAAAAGTACAGCGTATTGCATCAGCGCTTTCTCAACGCGGGGCCGGGCGCGCCGGAATGCTTCGTGGTCCAGAAGCAAAGACAGAAAGAGGAGCAGACAAAATGAAGATCGAAAACGGACGGGCGCGGGACGTGCAGATTGCCTACATCGGCGGCGGCAGCCGGGGCTGGGCCTGGGGCCTGATGACCGACCTGGCCCTGGACGGCGGCATGGAAGGCCGCGTGCGCCTCTACGATATCGACCGGGACGCGGCGGAAAAGAACGCCCGGATCGGGCAGATCATTTCCGGCGATCCCCGGGCGGCGAGCCATTGGCGCTATACTGTTGCGGACAGCCTGCAGGACGCCCTCTCCGGGGCGGACTTCGTGGTGATCTCCATCCTGCCCGGCACCTTCGACGAAATGGAAAGCGACGTGCACGCCCCGGAAAGCCTGGGGGTTTACCAGTCCGTGGGCGATACGGTGGGCCCCGGCGGGTTTATGCGGGCCATGCGCACGGCGCCTATGTTCGCGCATTTTGCCCGGGCCATCCGGGATCACGCGCCCACGGCTTACGTGATCAACTATACCAACCCCATGTCCCTGTGCGTGCAGACGCTGTACCGGGTGTTCCCCGAAATCCGCGCCTTCGGCTGCTGCCACGAGGTGTTCGGCACCCAGAAGCTGCTTTCCGCGGTGCTTCAGGACATGGAGGGCGTCCCGGACGTGCCCCGGGAGGAAATTAAGGTAACGGTGCAGGGGATCAATCATTTCACCTGGTTTGCCCAGGCCTCCTGGCGGGGGCGGGATCTGTTTCCCGTTTACCGCGCCTTCTGTGAAAAGTACCGGGATACGGGCTTTGTCAAGGGCCGGGACGATAACTGGATGAACAATTATTTCGAGTGTTCCCATCGGGTGAAAATGGATCTGTTCCTCCGGTACGGCAAGATCGCCGCGGCGGGAGACCGGCACCTGGCCGAGTTCATGCCCCCCTGGTATCTCAAGGACCCGGACACCGCCCGTTCCTGGGGCTTCACCCTGACCCCCGTTTCCTGGCGGAAAAAGGATCTGCAGGACCGTCTATCCCGGCGCGCCCATCTGCTGTCCGGGGAGGAAAAGCCCTCCTTCGCCCCCACCGGGGAGGAAGGACACCTGATGATGAAGGCCCTGCTGGGCCTGGGGGACATGATCACCAACGTGAATCTGCCCAATCAGGGCCAGATCCCCAATCTGCCCCTGGGGGCGGTGGTGGAAACCAACGCGCTCTTCCGCCGGGACGGGATCTTTCCCGTGTACGCCGGGCCCATGGACGGGAACATCCTGGCCCTGACGCTGCGGCACGTGATGAACCAGCGCAACGCCCTGGACGCCGCCCTCCGCTGCGACCGGGGGCTGGCGCTGACCACGTTCATGAACGATCCTTTGATGGGCAGGGTGGATTTTGCCGACGGCGAAAAGCTGTTTGACCGCATGCTGCTGGCCCAGAAAAAGTACCTGCCCGAAGGCTGGGGCCTGTAAAAAGCGACGGTTCAGCCTTCCGGGGCGACAAATGGGCGCATATCCCTTGCCCCGGCGGCGGCCCGGGCGTATCATGGCAGGCGGAAGGGAGGAAGAAGCCTATGAACGAAAAAAAGAAATTCGGCTGGACGGCGAAGGGCATCGTGGGCATGATCTTCACGCCCCTGGGCGCGCTGTTCCTGATCCTGGGCGCGGTGCTGTGGCATTTCAAGGCGGGCCGTGCGCCCCAGGACCCCGCAGTCTTCCTGTACGTTTTCGGCGGCGAAGGAGCGCTGTTCCTGCTAATCGGCGCAGGCCTGCTGTACGGCGACGCGCGCAGACGCCGGATCATGCGCTGGGCCTATGAGGACGGCCGGTACGTGATGGCGAAAATCGCCGGAATACGGGTGCAGACCAACGTGACCACCGGCCGGGGCCATCCCCGGGTGGTGGAATGCCATTATGCCGACCCGGACACCGGCATCGTTCACGTGTGCTTCAGCCGGTATCTGTACTTCGATCCCACCGGCCTGCTGACGGCGGACGAGGCGCCGGTGTATATCGACCGGGAAAGCGGCAAGCCCGTCTTTGTGGACATCGACGCGGTGCTGCCCCGGACGGAGATCCACGCCTGAACAATCAAAAACGCGCCGCCGATCAAAAAGATATCCCGCGGAAAACCCTTCTTCCGCGGGATATCTGCTTTTTCTTTTGTCCGTGCATTCCCGGATCGGCGCGTTTCTTTTTTCCGGCGCGCGGGGATTTCCCCGCCGCCCCGGCGTCAGCCTCCCATCAGATCCCGGAACAGTCCGATGTTCTTCTTTTCCGGCCGCGCTTCGCCCCGCTCGATCTTTTTGACGACCTCCACGATCCGGTCGTTGACGGGGGTGGGCACGCCGGTTTTTCTGCCATAGGCGCACACCACGCCGTTGATGGCGTCCACCTCGCACTTTTTTCCCTTTTTCAGATCCTGCAGCATGGAGGGTTCGATCTCCCGGTGCTTTTTCATGGCGATGGGCAGCAGCGCCTTAGCGAAGGCCTTTTTCAGCGGCGACCGGTAATAGAACAGCTTCGTGATGTCCTTGCCCTGGACGGGGGCGAAGGTCACCCCCGCGGCGCGGCCCACGTCGATGCACTCCTTCATGCACCGGAGCGCCAGGCCCTTCTCTTCCTTCCCCTCGGATACGTCGCCGAACACCCCGCCCATGGCGGTGCCCAGGCCGGAAAACGCGGCGTTGATCAGCAGCTTGCTCCAGCGGGCCCCCGTCAAATCCTCTTCCGTGTGCACGGGGCACATCTTTTCCAGCAGCTCCTTCACCCGGCCAAACTGCGCGTCCGTGATCCCCGGCATTTTTCCCATGTGGAAGGACAGGCTGTCCGGCGCGCTGGTGAGGGTGGATTCCCCCGGCGCGCTCATGGTGGCGCCCCATTCCACCGTGCAGCCGATCACATGCCCTTCCCCCAGCACCCCGATGAGCTCCGGCTCCGGGATACCGTTCTGAAGCGTCACCACCACGCCGTCGGGCGCCAGCATAGGCTTGAGGAACGCAGCCGCGGCGGGGTTGTCCAGCTGCTTGGTCATCAGAAACACCACGTCGTAAGGCCCCTGCATCTCCCCGGGCAGGATCGCCCTGACCGGCACGGTCAGATCCACCGTGCCCGTGATATGCGCGCCGTTTTTCCGCAGGGCCTCCACGTGGGCCCTGTTGCGGTTCACCAGTTCGATATCGACGCCGTTTTTCGTCAGGTACGCCCCCAGCACCGTGCCCAGGCTGCCTGCGCCGTAAATCGCGGTTTTCATGCACTCCCCTCCTTCGGTTCGCCCCATTGTATCAGGTTTATTCCGCCAGTACAATGGCGGCAGCGGAAAACTTTTTCACGTTTTCGCCCTTGCCAGGCGCAGGAATTGATGTATAATGGAAGGGACAGCAAAAAACGCGCCGGTCCCGGCGCGGATCAGGCCATAAAGAAAGGAAGAAAACGCATGATTTCCTGGAAGAATACGGACGCCCTGGCCGCCTGGAAAACGCTCGCGGCCCTCAAGGATCACGTGAAGCTGCAGACCGCCATGGCGGGGGATGCCGGCGCCGCGCGGGTGAAGAAATACGCCGTGAAAATGGCCGCGGGGCTGACCTATCATTACGCCGCCAAGCAGGTGGACGATGCGGTGCTTGCCGCCCTTTCGGCGCTGGCGAAGGAAGCCCAGCTCACCGAAAAATACGCCGCGCTGTACAGCGGCGAGGTCATCAACACCGGGGAAAAGCGCCTGGTGCTGCACCAGCTGACCCGGGGCCAGCTGGGCAAAGACGTGCTGGCCGACGGGGTGAATAAGCGCGAATTTTACGAGGCCCAGCGGATGAAGGCCGCGGAATTTGCCAACCGGGTGCACGCGGGCGAAATCACCAACGCCAAGGGCGAAAAATTCACCACCGTGGTGCAGATCGGCATCGGCGGCAGCGATCTGGGGCCCCGGGCCATGTATCTGGCCCTGGAAAACTGGGCCAAGCAGAACGGCTGCTTCAAAATGGCCGCCCGCTTCATTTCCAACGTGGACCCGGACGACGCCGCCAGCGTGCTCAAGGAAATCGACGTGAGCCGGTCCCTGTTCGTGCTGGTGTCCAAATCCGGCACCACCCTGGAAACCCTGACCAACGAAGCCTTCGTGAAGGACGCCCTCCGCAACGCGGGATTGGACCCGGCAAAGCACATGGTGGCCGTCACCAGCGAAAGTTCGCCCCTGGCCAAAAGCAGCGATTACCTGGCCGCCTTCTTCATGGACGATTACATCGGCGGCCGCTATTCCTCCACCTCCTGCGTGGGCGGCGCGGTGCTGTCATTGGCCTTCGGGCCCGAGGTCTTCGAGCGGTTCCTCCGGGGCGCCGCGGAAGAGGACCGGCTGGCGGCCAACGAGAACCTGCTGGAGAACCCCGCCATGCTGGACGCCCTGATCGGCGTGTACGAGCGCAACGTGCAGGGCTATCCCGCCACGGCGGTGCTGCCCTATTCCCAGGCCCTCAGCCGCTTCCCCGCCCATCTGCAGCAGCTGGACATGGAAAGCAACGGAAAGAGCGTCAACCGCTTCGGCGAGCCCGTATCCTACCCCACCGGCCCCGTCATTTTCGGCGAACCCGGCACCAACGGCCAGCATTCCTTCTATCAGCTGCTCCATCAGGGCACGGACATCGTGCCCCTGCAGTTCGTGGGCTTCCGCCTCAATCAGGCGGGCATGGACGTGGAGATCCAGGGCTCTACCAGCCAGCAGAAGCTGTGCGCCAACGTGGCGGCCCAGATCATGGCCTTCGCCTGCGGCAAGCGGGACGATAACCCCAATAAGAATTTCGACGGCGGCCGGCCCTCCTCCATCATCATCGGGGACGAGCTGACCCCCGAGGCCTTGGGCGCGCTGCTGTCCCACTTTGAAAACAAGGTGATGTTCCAGGGCTTCGTCTGGAACCTGAACAGCTTCGACCAGGAAGGCGTGCAGCTGGGCAAGGTGCTGGCCAAGCGCGTGCTGGCCCACGATACCGACGGCGCACTGAAAGCCTTCGGCGAATTGCTGGATGTCTGACGCCAGCGGAAAAGCCGGTAAGCCATCAACGGACGTTCCGGGGGGCGGTTTCCCTCCGGAACGTTTTTTTGCCCACGTCGCGTTCCCCGCGGCGCCCGGAGCGGACGGATCATAAAAAATTCTCAAAAGGGATTGACAAGATCGCCGATTTGCTGTATTATAGCTTCTGCGCCGTTAAGCGCAGCATGACGCGGGGTAGAGCAGTTCGGTAGCTCGTCGGGCTCATAACCCGGAGGTCGAGGGTTCAAGTCCCTCCCCCGC
>JAFZQK010000078.1 GCA_017620455.1 Clostridia bacterium | reverse complement strand
TTGAAGCCTGAATATGAGGGCCGGGAGGTCATCATCGACGGCAGCACCGGCAGCGTGGTCATCGAAGCCGACGCCGACACCCGCAGCCACCTGGTCAAGAAGATGGAGGAACAAAAGCGCCAGCGGGAGCTGCTGGAGAAGCTCAAGGGCCAGCCCAACGAGACCCTGGACGGGCAGAGCATCCGCGTGTACTGCAACATCGGCTCCCCGGACGACGTGGCCGCCGTGCTGGGCAACGATGCCGGCGGCGTGGGCCTGTTCCGCAGCGAATTCCTTTATCTCAACTGCGACGATTATCCCACCGAGGATTATCAGTTCGAGGCGTACAAGAAAGTGCTCAGCGACATGGGCGGCAGGGAAGTGGTGATTCGCACCCTGGACATCGGCGCGGACAAGCAGATCGGCTATTTCAATCTGCCCAAGGAAGAAAACCCCGCCCTGGGCAACCGCGCCCTGCGCATCTGCCTGAACCGGCCCGAAATCTTCCACACCCAGCTGCGCGCCCTGTACCGGGCCAGCGCCTATGGGAAACTGGGCATCATGTTCCCCATGGTCACCAGCGTGTGGGAGGTGAAGGAAGCAAGGAAGATGTGCGAACGGGTGAAGAAGGAGCTGACCGAGGAGGGTATCCCCTTCAGCGAGGACGTGGAGATCGGCATCATGATCGAGACTCCCGCCGCCGTGTTCATGAGCGACCGGCTGGCCAAGGTGGTGGATTTCTTCTCCTGCGGCACCAACGACCTGACCCAGTACACCCTGGCCTGCGACCGGCAGAACGCCGATCTGGGTAGGTTCTACAATCCCCATCACCCGGCGGTGCTCCGCGCCCTGAAAATGGTGTGCGATAACGCCCATAAGAACGGCGTGTGGGTGGGCATCTGCGGCGAACTGGGGGCCGACCTGGCGCTGACGGAGACCTTCCTCTCCATCGGCATCGACGAGCTGAGCGTGTCCCCCCGGTCCGTGCTGCCCCTGCGGCAGAAGATCCGGGAAACGGACGTTTCCCAGGTGAAGGAAAAGGTGCTGGCAGAGCTGCTCAGCGACGAAAACGACCTGTAACGGATAGAAAGCATTTTTCCCGCCCGGAACCTGCGCGCTCCGGGCGGGAAATTGCTGTGAGGAGGAATTGTGAAAACGGCGCAGACGCGATGGCGCATCCTGTTTTCCGGCCATGTGCAGCGCGTGGGCTTCCGCTATACCGCGGTGTATCTGGCGCGGACGCTGGGGCTGACCGGCTGGGTTCGGAATTTGCAGGACGGCCGGGTGGCGGTGGAGGCCCAGGGCGGGATCGGGGCGCTGCGGCAGCTGGTGATCCGGCTGAAAAGCCAGCCGCACATCCATATCGAACGCACGGAGATCCTTCCCATCGATCCGGTGAGCCGGGAAAGCGGCTTCCGGGTGCGGCGGGAAGGGGACGATAAGTGATTTTCTTTGAAAAAGAGGGTGGGGGGACGTGGAGACGCTGCAGATCGCGGACAGGCGGATCGTCCTGTTTCCGGCGGCGGAAAAAGGCGCGCCGCTGGTGCTGCTGTGCGGCGGCGGGGAGGAGATGGGCCCGTTTTTGGACGGCGCAGGCTTTTCCCTGGCCGCCGTGGAGGAGCTGGATTGGAACAGGGATCTGTCCCCCTGGCCCGCCCCGCCGCTGCGGAAGGGGGAAGAGGCGTTTTCCGGCGGGGCGGACGCCTTCCTGGAGATCCTCGCGGGCAAGATCCTGCCGGCGGTCCGGGAAGCGCTGGGCGCGGCGCCGGAGGGGGCGTACCTGGCGGGGTATTCCCTGGCGGGGCTGTTTGCGCTGTACGCCCTGTACCGGACGGATGCCTTCGACGGCGCGGTCAGCGCCTCCGGATCCCTGTGGTATCCGGGCTTTTCCGATTTTGCGGCCCGGCACGCTTTTGCGAAAAAGCCCCGGCGGGTCTATCTTTCCCTGGGCGACCGGGAAAAGCGGTCGGTTCATCCGGTGCTGCGCACGGTGGAGGATGAAACGCGGCGGTTGGAGCGATTGCTGCGGGACCGCGGGGTGGAAACGGTGCTGGAAATGAACGCAGGCGGCCATTTCCAGGATGCCGGGGCGCGGCTGGCCCGGGGCGTCCGGTGGATCGCGGCGGTGCGGTGAAGAAAAGAGGAAAACCGTATGCGTTTCGGCTTATCCTGGGTGGGGCTGGTTTACCTGGCGATGCTGCTGATCCCCAACCTCCTGTGGACGCGGCGGCAGCCGGAGGGCTATGCGCGCTTCGTGAAAGGGGAAAGCAGGGCACTGCTTGCCCTGGAAAGGGCCGGGGAAGTGCTGACCGCCTGCGCGGCGGCGTGCTTTTCCGATTTCGATCTGCGGCCCTGGACGGCCTGGTGCCTGTGGCTGATCGCTTCCTTTTCGTGCATGCTGCTGTACGAGGTCTTCTGGGCGCGCTATTTCCGCAGCGAAAGGACCATGCGGGATTTTTACGGCCCGCTGCTTGGCATCCCCGTGCCGGGGGCGCTGCTGCCGGTAGCGGGTTTCCTGCTGCTGGGGATCTACGGCGGCAACAGCCAGCTGATCCTCTCCAGCCTGATCCTGGGAGTGGGGCACGTGGGCATCCATCTCGCCCACGCCCGGGAAGCGGGGATCGGGAAAAAACGCGCGTCCGTCCCAATGCAGATCCTGAAAACGGTGCTGGCCGCCGCCGCCGTCCTGGCGCTGCTGGGGATCACGGCGGTGACCGCGGTGCGCAACGTGCGCGCCGTCCGGCACTGGGCGAACCTGCCCCGGGGCGTGGACGAGGGGATCTTTCTGCCCCTGAACGGACAGGAGCAGTACGTGCTGATCACGGGGCGGGACAGGAACAACCCGGTGATCGTGTACCTGCACGGCGGGCCGGCGGCCCCGGACACTTGCTGCGCCTATGCCTTCGCCGACGCCCTGACGGCGGACTACACCTTCGTCTGCTGGGATCAGCGGGGCTGCGGCCGCACGTATTTCCGCAACGCGGGAAGCGACCCGGAAAACCGGACGGCCGCCTTCCCCCAGGCCCTGGAGGACCTGGACGCTTTGGTGGATTACCTGCGGGGCCGGTTCGGGCGGGAAAAGGTGATCCTGCTGGGCCATTCCTACGGCACCATCCTGGGCAGCCGGTACGCCCTGGCGCATCCGGAAAAAGTGGCGGTCTACATCGGCGCGTCCCAGGTGATCAATCCGGAGCAGGCGGATGCGTACAGCTATGAGGACGCGCTGCAGAAGGCCGCGTCCGCCGGGGAGGGCACGGAAAAACTGACTTCGGCCTGGGACGCTTTCCGGCGGGAAGGCAGCCTGGATACGCTGATGGCGGTGCGGGCGCTGACGGCGGCCTATCATCCGGCGCGGATCCGGGACGGCCAGCTGTGGACGGCGCTGACCTCGCCGTATCTCGGGGTGGACGATTTCCGCTGGTTCCTAAAGCAGACGGGCGGCCTGGACGGCTTTTTCGCGCTGAACCGGCGCCTGTTTGCGGAGACCTTTGATTTCGACGCGTACCGGCAAGGCACGGCGTATCAGGTGCCGGTTTACTTTATTTCCGGCACGGACGACTGGGTGTGCCCGGCGTCCGCGGTGCAGTCGTATCTGGAGACCCTGACGGCGCCGGGGAAAGGGCTCCTTCTCCTGGACGGGTGCGGGCACAGCCCGCAGTACGCCCTGCCCCGGGAGTTCGCTTCCGCGGTGCGGGAGATCCTGAACGGGCAATTGCATTGACGGGAAGATAATGACCGGCAAAAAGACAAAATCTGCCCATGAATTTGATGGAAAAAGAAGGAAATGGAAACCGCGGGGAGAAATAAAAGAATAAAAAACCAAAAAACGCGCGGCGGCGCGCCGCGGAAAAACGAAAAACCGTGATCGGGCAGCAAATGAAAAAGGGAGGAGAAAAAGTGGAAAAAACGTTATCCATCCTGGCGGTCCTGGCGATCCTGCTCTGCTGTGTCCCCGCCATGGCGGAGATCCCCCGGGAGCTGGCGGGGAAATGGCAGGGGACCGGCACCCCCAAAAACGGCGGCCCGTCCATTGAGCTGACGGCCGAAATCAACGCCGACGGCTCCGGCGAATACACGTTCGAGCAGGCGGGCTACCGGGAAAGCTATCCCTTCACCGTTTCCAGCTCGGACAGCACCTTCTCCGTGGATATCCCCGCCACCAGCGGCCTGGGCAGCGTGGCAGGCACCTGGGCGCTGGAGGACGGCGTGCTGGTGCTGGATATCACCACCACCTTCCCCAACGGCCGCACCTATTCCTATATCGCCCGGTGCGAGCGGGCCGCGGAGGAAGCGGCTGCCGTGGACATGGGGGAAACCGCCGAATACGCCGACGCGGTCATCAGCTTCCGGTATCCCGCGTCCTGGAAATGCGGCGTTGCCTACGACGGCAGCATCATCCTGGAGATCACGGGCAGCAACAGCGCCGTGATCGTCGCCGCGCTGATTTCCGATCTCGTCAGCTATACCGGCGACCGGGAGACCGATGCGCCGGCGATCGAAAAATCCATTGCGGAATACAGCCTGGAAAAGCAGGAGGCGAAGGGAAAGAACCTGACGCTGAACGGCGCGTACGAAATGAAGCAGGTGGGCGAAATGCGGGGCTTCCGCGCCCTGGGCACCTGGCGGGCCACCGGGCAGGACCTGGTGATGACCACGCTGTCAGGGGACAGGCACCTTGTTTCCTTCACGTTTATCGGGGATGAGGCCATTCCCATGGAGGACGCGCTGCTTTCCACCGTGACGCTGCTGGGCAGCGAAACGCAGGACGGGGGCGTGGGCTTCCGCCGCTGGCAGGGCGCGGGCTATTCCCTGGATTATCCGGAAGCGTACGCCGTCCAGGAAGCAAGCGTGGGCGTGGTGTTCATTGATCCCGATGATAAGAACAACCTTATCATGGCCCGGACCTACAGCCTGGATTTTGATTATTCCGACGAGCTTGCCGTCCCCATCGCGGCCCAGGCCTTGCCCAAATCCACCAAGGTGGAGCCCAACGCCGTGATGGAAACGGCGGGGAGCTGGAACACGGCCGTGATCCGGGGACAGGTGAACGCCGGGCCGATGGCCTTCTACATCATCGGCAGCGGCCGCACGGCCATGGCGCTGCTGTTCACGGGGGAAGCGGCCGTGGGCATGGCGGAGGCCATCGTGGCTTCGGCGGCCATCGAGTAACGGACGGATCGGGAGGACGGAATGTACAGAAAAATCTTGGCATGCCTTGCCGTGCTGGTCCTGCTGAGCTGCTGCGCCCCTGCCCGGGCGCAGGACGCGGCCGACGGGATCTGGGCGTTCAGAACGAACGACGGCGCGTACTGCCTGAGGCTGGAAAGCATCCAGGCGGATCCCGGCGAGATCACCGTGGTGATCTCGGGCTTCGGCGAAAACTGCCCCATGATGGAAGCCGCCATTTTCCTCAAGGGGAAAACATACCGCACCGACAGCGTGGACACCGGAGCGGACGGGAGATACACCTACTGGTTCTGGAACGAGAAATTTGACGGCACGAAGCCGGACGCGGTGTTCCTGTATTACCAGGGCACCGAAGAAAAGCGGAAACTGTTCTGGCAGGACCCGGATTCCGATTATCTGCTGACGGAGCCCGACAAGGAGACCGCCGCCGCCCGGGAGGGATACGGCGGGACGGCGAGGAAATATGCCGCCGTCGGATTCATGCCCGCCTGGCAGCTTGCGGAAAGATACGGCCTGGAAAGCCCGGGGGATCTGTACGTCCCGGCGCGTCCCGCGCCCCTGACCGCTTATATGATCACCCACGACGAATGCGAGATCGGCATCAACCGGGACGGTATGTACCCGGTGAATAAAAAAGGCATCGTGGCGCCTCTGTCCGATTACCTGAAGGAATGGGCCGGGGACATTGTGGACGAATCCCGGGGCACGGTCCGCTTTACGGACGATCCGGATGAAGCGGATATCCTGGTGTCGGTGCGGATGAAATATCTGTATCACGGCAAGTACAGCGGGGCCGGCATCACCGCCGAAGGCTACTCCTGCCAGGTGGAATGGACCGCCTATTCCCTGTCCGATCCCGGGGTGGAATGCTCCGTCAGCCTGCTCAGGACGCCTCCACGGTCCGTGAGCGTTTCCGGGGGCGGGAAATTCTGGGAAGATCCGCCTGAATTCAAGGGGACGGAGGAGCTTTCCCGGTTCGTGAAAACCATCATGCAGTGGTACGGCTATACGGCGGCGATCCGCAGCGATGGGACCGGGGCCCGCGCGGTCCGTAAGGCGCTGATCGCCCGGGGCCTGCTGCAGGGCGAAGCGGCGGGGGTTTTTGACCTGGATACCGCCAACGCCGTGAAAAAGCTGCAGGCGGATTACGGGCTGAAGGAAACCGGCTGGATCGACCGGCTGACGCTGGTAGCGCTGTATTATGACGACGGTACGCTCCGGGATATGCTGCAGGCCTATCCCCTCACCCGGGACGAGCAGTGAGCACGGCGGCCCCCATCGCAGACCGGACAGCCCGCCCGGCGGGCGGTCGGGCCGCGGATAAAACAGCAATCATAAAGAAAAGAGGAGAGGATACTATGAACGAATACCGGATCACCAGGAACTGCAGCATCTGCAATCAGGAAAAGGAGTGCTCCGCCGCGGTGTTTGTGCCCGCGGGGGAAAACAAGGCGAAGATCAAAAGCTACACCGGCGCCGTCGACACCACCTTCGCCAACGAATTCACCCTCTACGCCTGCGACGACTGCGGCGCGGAGAAAGGGAAGATTCCCACAAAATGCTGGTTCTTTGCGCTGCTGGGCAACCTGATGCTGATTTTGGCCATCGTGCTGCCCATCGTGCTGGGCTCTCAGTCGAAGGGGGACAGCCCCGTTTTCATGGGGGTGATCCTGGGTATGGTGGGCTGGATCATCGCCATGATCGCCGGCTGCATCCTGATGGCCAAGACCCGCTTCAACAGCCATAACAACGCTTACGGAGCAGTCGTGGCGCAGATGGTGCCGTATGTGGGGCTGATCCTGCTTCTCAAAAACAGGAAGAGGATCAACCGCTGCGCCTGCGCCACCACCGCGCTCAAGCCCATCGCCGACGAATACCAGCAGAAGGAAAAGCAGAAGGACGAGGAGATCGCCCGCCTGGTGGAAAGCGGGAAGGAACTGACCGCGGAGGAGCAGCAGCGGGTGGACGAGCACGCCAGGGCCAAGGAGGCCGCCGAACAGCAGGCCGAGTACGCCCGGGAAGCGCAGCAGGAGCAGGTGAAGAAGAACAACCTGCGCGGCGCCATTTTCGGCATCATCTTTACCATTCTGATCGCCATCTGGGGCGCCACGGTGTACGGCTCCGGCCGGGGCGTGATGACCCTGTTCCATTCCATCGAGCTGTCGCCCACCGCGTTCGCCATTATCATCGCGGTACTGATCGTATGGGACATCATTTCCCTGGTGAAGGCCATCAAGGAACGCAACCGGTGACCGCGTCAACCCACCGGCCCGGAAGGGCCTGCGGGGCGGGCGGAGAGGTTTTTTCCCGCTTGCCGAAAGGACAGGGAATGTACATTTTCTCCCTTGACAAACCATTTTGTAAATGTTATAATCACAATAATCAAATGCGGAGTGAAAAACAGTCCGCAAAATAAAAATCAAAGGAGAGTGCCCGTATGAAGAAAATCCTTGCAATGCTCCTGTGCCTGCTGATGGTATGCGCGAGCTTCAGCGTCCTGGCCGAAGGCGAGAAGGTCGGCATTTCGATGCCCACCAAGGACCTGCAGCGCTGGAACCAGGACGGCTCCTACATGGAAGCCATGTTCCAGGAAGCCGGCTATGAAGTGGACCTGCAGTATGCCGCCAACGATGAGCAGCAGCAGCTGAACCAGGTGACCAACATGATCAACAACGGCTGCAAAGTCGTTATCATCGCCGCCATCACGGGCGACGCCCTGGGCTCCGCTCTGGACCTGGCCAAGGAAAAGGGCGTTGCGGTCATCGCTTACGACCGTCTGCTGATGGAATCTGACGCTGTTTCCTACTATGCCACCTTCGATAACTACATGGTCGGCACCGTGCAGGGCACCTACATCAAGGACGCTCTGGATCTGGACAACGCGGAAGGCCCCTTCAACCTGGAAATCACCGCTGGCGACCCCGGCGACAACAACGCTGGCTACTTCTATCAGGGCGCTATCGACGTGCTGCAGCCCTACATGGACGCTGGCAAGCTGGTTGTGAAGTCCGGCGAAATCGAATTCAACAAGGTTGCCACCCCCGGCTGGAAGTCTGAGACCGCTCAGAACCGCGCCAATGCCATCCTGGCCAACTATGACGACGGCTCCAACATCGATGCCTGGCTGTGCTCCAACGACTCCACCGCTCTGGGCGTCATCAATGCTCTGGAAGACAACTACGACGGCGAATGGCCCCTCATCACCGGCCAGGACTGCGACGTTGCCACCATGGCGAAGATGATCGACGGCAAGCAGGCCATGTCCGTGTTCAAGGATACCCGGACCCTGGCGGCTCAGGTCGTGAAGATGGTCGGCCAGATCTTCAATGGCGAAGAAGTCGACGTGAACGACACCGAAACCTACAACAACGGCAAGATCACCGTTCCTTCCTACCTGTGCGAGCCCGTGTTTGCGAGCCTGGACAACTGGCAGGAGCTGCTGATCGACTCCGGCTACTACGTACTGAATGACGCCGGCTATCCCGTTGTGGCGGAATAATTCCATGAGCTGACCTGATTGATGCAGGCGGGTTTGTCCCGCCTGCATCATTTAAGGTTGATAAGCCGCGGCCGTGAACGGGGTTTGACAATACGGTTGGGATTCCATCGGATTGGAGTTGGAGGAGAGCCATGGCAAAGATTTTGCTGGAAATGAAAAATATTACCAAAACCTTTCCCGGCGTAAAAGCCCTGGACAATGTTAACCTCCAGGTAGAGGAGGGGGAGATCCACGCGCTGGTGGGCGAAAACGGCGCGGGCAAATCCACCCTGATGAACGTGCTGAGCGGCATCTATCCTTTCGGCACTTACGAAGGCGATATCATCTACGACGGAAAAGAGTGCAGGTTTTCCAATATCAAGGATTCGGAAAAGCTGGGCATCGTTATCATCCATCAGGAACTGGCGCTGGTGCCGGAATTGACCATCGGCGAAAACATGTACCTGGGCAACGAATGCGGCCACAGCTTCGCCATCAACTGGAACAAGACCTACGCGGAGGCCGATAAATACCTGAGAATGGTGGGCCTCAAGGAAAGCTCCAAGATACAGATCAAAAATATCGGTACAGGCAAGCAGCAGCTGGTTGAAATCGCCAAGGCGCTGGCCAAGAAGGCGCGGCTGCTGATTCTGGACGAGCCTACCTCTTCCCTGAATGAGGAGGATTCCAGGGCGCTGCTGGATCTGATGCTCAGCTTCAAAAAGCAGGGAATGACCATGATCATCATTTCCCACAAGCTGAACGAAGTATCCTACGTGGCGGACAAGATCACCGTGGTGCGCGACGGCGCTACCATTGAAACCATCGACAATCACGGCACGGAGCCCGTGAGTGAAGAAAGAATTATCCGGGGCATGGTGGGCCGCGAGATCACCAACCGCTTCCCCAAGCGCGAAAACGTAAAGGTCGGGGACGTGCGGCTGGAGGTCAATCACTGGACCGTGCACCATCCCCTTTATCCGGAGCGCAAAGTGGTGGACGATGTTTCCATGTACGTCCGCCAGGGCGAGGTGGTAGGCATCTACGGTCTGATGGGCGCCGGACGCACGGAGCTGGCCATGAGCATTTTCGGCCGCAGCTACGGCGTGAATTTTTCCGGGGAGCTGAAGCTGGATGGAAAGCACATCCACCTGCACAAAAGCGCGGCGGACGCCATCAAGCACAAGATCGCTTACGTGACCGAGGACCGCAAGGGCAACGGCCTGGTGCTCAGCCAGTCCATCAAGGTGAATACCTCCCTGGCCAACCTGGGGGCGATTTCCAAGCACTCCATTATCGACGGAGACAAGGAATACGCCGCGGCGGAGGAATACCGGGGCAAGCTGAAAATCAAAACGCCTTCGGTGGAACAGCTGGTGGGCAACCTTTCCGGCGGTAACCAGCAGAAGGTGCTTCTGGCCAAATGGATGTTCGCCGAGCCGGATATCCTGCTGCTGGACGAGCCGACCCGCGGCATCGACGTGGGCGCCAAATATGAAATTTACTGCATTATCAACGATCTGGCCGCGGCGGGCAAATGCGTGGTGCTGATTTCTTCCGAACTGCCTGAGGTGCTGGGCATGAGCGACCGTATTTATATCATGAACGAGGCCAGGATCGTGGGCGAAATGAAGGCGGAGGAAGCCACGCAGGAGAGCATCATGACAGCGATCCTCAGATCGGGAAGGGGTGCGTGAGAATGAGCAATAAAGAAATCCTGGCCCAGCCGGCGGGGGGCGGCGGAGATTCCGGAGCGCAGCTTACCTCCTGGCAGAAGTTCATCGAACTGATGCAGCGATTGAAGGTTCGGGAATTTCTTCAGAAGTACACCATGATCATCGCCTTAGTGGCGGTGGTGATTGCCTTCGGCATCATGTCGGACTGGAAGATCCTTTCCAATAAGGAAATCACCAACCTGATCGGCGAGAACGCCTACGTATTTGTGCTGGCGGCCGGCATGCTGCTGTGCATCCTCACCGGCGGCAACATCGATTTGTCCGTCGGCTCCGTGGTGTGCTTTACCGGCGCGATTGGCTGCATCATGATGTCTGCGGGCACCAGCATGTGGTGGGCGGTGGTGGTCATGCTGCTCGCCGGCCTGGCTATCGGCGTGTTCCAGGGCTTCTGGATTTCCAAGATCCGGGTGCCGGCGTTCATCGCCACCCTGGCGGGCATGTACGCCTTCCGCGGCATCGCCAGCGCCGTCCTGGGCGGGCAGCGCGGCAATGCGGACTTTGCGGATTTCCTGCGGTACTTCGGCGTGACCAAAAGCAGCTACATCACAGATTTCATGAAAGACGTGTTCCCCAACGCGGAAAAGACCATGCTGAACAAGGATGGGTTCTGGGTGGCGCTGCTGCCGGGCACCAACTTTGACGGGGTCAAGACCTTCAACGTTACCTGCATGTGCATCGGCCTTGTGGTGGCGCTGATTTTCATCGTCATGCGTGTGCGCAAGATCCTGGTGCAGAAGAAAATGAACATCAGCCAGTCCATCCCCGCCCAGGTGATCTCCACCGTGCTGATTTCCCTGCTGATCGTGTGGGTGTGCTTCGATATGAGCTTCTACCGGGGCTTCCCCATGGCGCTGGTGTGGGTGGCGCTTGTGCTGGGCATTTACGCCTACATCACCAATAAGACCGCCATTGGCCGCCATCTGTACGCCGTGGGCGGCAACGAAAAGGCCACCGCCCTTTCCGGCGTTAAGACCCGGAATGTGTACTGGTTCGCCTATGCCAACATCGGCTTGCTGGCCGGCCTTGCGGGCATTCTGGCCGCCGGGTTCAACAAGGGCATCGACCCGGCAAACGCCGGCGACGGCTACGAAATGGACGCCATTGCCGCCTGCTTCATCGGCGGCGCGTCGGCCTACGGCGGCATCGGCAAGGTGTTCGGCATGATCATCGGCGCCACGCTGATGGGCATCATCAACAAGGGCATGAACCTGGTTCATACGCCCCAGAATTATCAGAAGGTCGTCAAAGGCATCGTACTTCTGATCGCTGTGCTGTTCGATGTGCTCTCCAAGCGGCAGAAGAAGTAAGGGGGTATTAGCGTGGATCAGACAAGAAAGCGGAAGATACTGGCTGCCGTATTTGCCATCCTGGGAGCCATCATCTTTATTGCCGGTATCATAGGCGCCATTCATGCGATTACCAAGGCAACCGGAACCGACAGCATCGGGGTACTGCGTTCCAAAACACGGGAAACGCTGTCCGGTATCCTTCATAACGAGGTGCCGAAAGAAATCATTCCATCAAATATCATCATCCTGTTCTTCTTTGCTTACTTTCCGGAGCTGCTTGTGGTCGGGGCAATCTTCCTGGCTGCGGGGCTCATGACGTTCCTGGCCAAGGATGAGAACAGGTCGATCCAGATCAAGAAAGTAACGGGTGTTCTCAAAGACAGAACGATGCTCATTGCCCTGGTTCTTGTATATCTGTTCTTTACCGACATGACCGTCGGAAGCCTGTTCAGCCCTGCCAATTTTACCGCGCTCATTGACCAGAACACCTACGTGTTCATCCTTGGCACCGGCATGCTCATGTGCATGCTCACCGGCGGCAACATCGACCTGAGCTGCGGCGCGGTGGTGTGTCTGCTGGGCGCCCTCGGCGGCGTGTTCATGTCCACCCAGGCCATGGCCATGGGCACGGGCGTATCCATCCTGCTGATGATGCTCATCGGTATCGGCTACGGCATGATCCTGGGCTTCCTGATCGCGTATGTGCACATTCCGCCGTGGATCGCCACGCTGACCGGCTTCCTGGCCTTCCGCGGCCTGGGCACCGAGATCCTGAGCGTAGCGAACCCGGACACCAAATCCCTCACCAATTTCCCGGATGGCTTCAAGAGCATCTTCTACGGCCGCGTATTCCCCACCGCGGAGGGCGTGTTCAACTGGCCATGCTTCATCTTCGGTCTGCTGGCGGCGGGCCTGGTGGTGCTTACCGTGTTCATGACCCGGAAAAACAGGCTGGCAAAGGGCTATGAGGCGGATTCCATCCAGGCGGCTGCTGCCAAGAGCGGCATCGGCGCCGCGGCCATCCTGTTGCTTACCTACAAGCTGGCTTATGGCGGCGGCCTCCCCACGACGCTGCTGTGGGCGGCCGGCATCGTGCTGATTTACAGCTTCATCACCAGCAAGACCACCATCGGCCGCCACTTCTACGTGGTGGGCAGCAACATAGAGGCGGCCCGCCTTTCCGGCGTCAACACCCGGCGGATCATGTTCGTGGCATACCTGAACATGGCTGTGCTCACCAGTATCGCCACCATGGCGAACATGGCGCGCTTCGGCAACGCCTTCGCCAACGCCGGCAAGAACTATGAAATGGACGCCATCTCCGCCTGCGTGGTGGGCGGCGTGTCCGCCAGCGGCGGCGCGGGCTCCGTGCTGGGCATGGTGATCGGTGCCACGCTGATCGGCGTGATCAACCTGGGCATGAGCCTCATCAGTCTGGATCAGAACTACCAGCGCGTGGTCAAGGGCGTGGTGCTGCTGGGCGCCGTGGTGTTCGATATCCTGTCCAAGAAAAAGCAGAAGTGATCCTTTTGCCTGCGATTTTTCTCCCCCGCGGCGCTGGCTGCGGGGGTCTGTCCATGAAAGGAAAGGAGGCGGCGGCTTGAACCAGGGCAAAAACCGGGCCACCCTGATGGGCGTCGTGGCGGCGTATCTGCTGTATCTGGCCTACGGGCTGCTTCAGGACCGGACGGACCCGGACACCACCATGGCCCCCATCGCGCGGTTCGGGTTCATCGCGCTGTTTGTGATCGCCGCGGCTGCCATCGGGTACTATGCTTTTGTGCTCTGGCGGAAAAGCGGGAATACCCGGGAACCGCCCCCCAAGGACGATGAGGACGGCATCAAATAATTTCCCTTCGACGTAAAGGAGAGCCCCGATGGAAACGTTTTTTGCCCAGGCGGAGCAGGCCTTCCGGGAGTACCGGAGGGATCTGGAGGAGTGCGAAAAGAAGCGCAAGCCCACGGACGGGCTGTTCGGCTTCGGCCATTCGCTGCAGGACGATCCCTGCCATGGGCGGGCGGACGAAAAGGTGCGTCTGGCGGCGGAGGGCCTGTGCGACGCGCAGCCGTCCTCCGATACCGCGGAGCGGATGGTGCGGCTGCTGCTGCTCAGGGATGATATGGATACCTGGCCCGGGGCCGCCCAATGGATGCTCCGGGCCATGGAGCGGCATGCCCTGCCGCTGATCGCTTTCCTGTCCCGGGACGCCGCCGCCGCCGTCGGCCTGGAGTATACGGGCCGCTACCGGCGCTGGGAGCGGCTGCCCGTGCAGAAGAAGATCTGCAAGGCGCTGAAAGAAAAAAGCAAATGAAGCAGGCTTTCCGCCTGCCCCGACGATGCGGGGCGGGCGTCTTTTTTTGCCTGTTTTCCGGTAAGGAAAAAACGCGCTTCTGTCCGCCGCACAGCGGAGGGAAAGCGCGTTTTACCGGAATATAACGGGAATATGATCCGGGAGAAGCGGGATCAGAAAGCCCACTTGCCCCGGCGGAAGATGGGCACCGTCCTGCCGTCCCGGGTGAGGGCGTCGATGTCCAGGCCTTCGTAGCCGATCATGAAATCGTTGTGCTCCATGGAGTCGTTGATGCCCAGCGCCCGGCATTCTTCCAGCGTCTTGTTTTCAAAGCCCCGGATGGTGTTGGTGAAGCCCATGCCCAGGGCCAGGTGGCAGGCGGCGTTCTCGTCGAAGAGCGTTTCGTAGAACAGCAGGCCGGATTCGGAGATCGGGGAATTGACGGGCACCAGCGCGCACTCGCCCAGATAGGCGGCGCCCTCGTCCATGGCGATCATCTGCTCCAGGAGCGCCTGGTTCTTCTCCGCCTTCACCTCCACGGCCTTGCCGTTTTCAAAGCGAATGGAGAAATTCTCGATCAGCTCGCCCTGATAGGACAGGGGCTTGGTGGCGTAGACGATGCCCTCCGCCTTGCCGCGCATGGGGGAGGTGAAGCACTCCTCGCTGGGGATGTTGGGGTTGAAGCTGATGCCCTGCAGGCTGGTTTCGATCCCGCCCTGGAACTCCGCCTCGGGGATCAGGCCCACGGTGAGGTCGGTGCCGTTGTCGCCTTTGTAGTGCAGTTCGCTGATGCCCAGGCCGTTGAGATAGGCGCAGCGGTCATGCAGATCCTTGTTGTGGGCTTCCCAGGCCGCCACGGGGTCTTCCGTCGCGCGGGAGGTGAACAGGATGGCCTCCCACAGCTTCTCGACGGCTCTGCCCCGGGGTAGATCGGGGAAGAGCTTTTTGGCCCAGGCCACGCCGGGCACGGCGGCGATGCACCACTGATACCGGTTCTCCATTTTGTCCCAGTAGGGCTTGACGATGGGGTAGCACTTCTGGTCGGCCTTCGCCATCTTCGCCTGATTGATGCCCTTCAGCCCGTCGGGGTCCGAAGAGTCCAGGTAGATGCGGCAGGGCAGGGTATCCACATAGTGCTGCAGCCGGGCCTTTTCCCATTCCTCCACTTTGGCCAGGGTGGCGACGGTCTGGTGACGGACGTGCAGCTTTTCCAGGGGCTGGTGTTGAAACTCCACCTTCACCTTCTTGGCCCCGGCCTTGTAGCACTCGTCCACCAGCAGCTCCACGAACTTCGGCTGGTCGAGCTCGCAGCCGATGATGACTTCCTGGCCCTTTTGAATATTGACGCCGACCCGCGCGATCAGGCGGGCGTACTGGCGCAGAACGGTTTGTTTCATATCTGAATCTCCTTTGTTTTTTTTTCCGTCGCGGGTTCCCTGCGGCGGTTTACGGCACCTGGCCCGGCGCTTCGTAGCGGATGCGCATTTCCGGGGCCTTTTCCAGCACCGTGCGGTAGTTGAAAAGCCAGTCGGGATTGCCGTCGTCCACGTTCAGGCCGTCGGCGGGGGGCGCGAAGACGCGCAGCGTCAGCGTGGCGGGGCCGGAGAGGGGCTTATGGAAGAAGGCGCTCATCATGTCGATGGTCCGGACCCCCGGGGCCTTGTAGAACCAGCGGCCGTTCAATTCCGCCATCAGGCCGATTTCCTGCTCCACCGTCATTTCGCAGAATACGGGATTCCCCTCAAATTCAAGGGGGATCGCCACGCCCTCCGCATCCTCGGAGCTGCCCCAGCGCATGGGGGCGGGGAAGGAGGCTTCCTCACCTTCGGTCATTTTGGGCATGAACCAGGGATCGTAAAGCACCTGATCCCGGTACTGGGCCAGCATGGGCTGCTCCACGCCCACGGCGGGGTTGTTGGGATCCTCGCATTCCAGGCCCAGGCGGCCCTTGTCCCGGAACTGGTAGAGGCTGAAGGATTTGAACCAGTCGATTTTGTGATCCCGCCAGTAGTGGGCGAAGCGCACCACGCTGTCGCCCTGGGTCCAGGGACCGGTCACGTCGCCGTCGGTGTCGAATTCGGCGCTGATCACGGGCTTGCTTTCCCCGGCCAGCTCCGTAGCCCGCTTATGGGTGCGGATGAACTGGTCGATGATCTCGGAGACGGGCTTGGCGTAATACTTGCCGCCGCCGATCTCGGCCACGTCGTAAGGCCAGCCGAAGTGCAGCGCCGGATAGCCGTCGCAGCTCCACAGATCGGAGGCGGCGTAGCAGTCCCTGAACGCTTCCTCCTGCTCCACGTGGCCGTCGGGCATGCCCCAGCCGCCGCAGAAGATCCTGCGCACGTTGGGCGCTTCCTCCTTGAGGATATTGGCGAAGCGTACGAAGAACGCCCCCACCTCGGGATAGGTGTAGCGCTTGTTGTGCTGGAACCAGGTGCCGCAGCATTCGTGGTTGATGCGGATCATCATCCGCCCGTAGGGGCGCAGCTGCCGGGCCACCTGGCGCAGCTCCTCATCGGAAAGGGCGCAGTCCAGCGTCAGCGTCAGCATCACTTCCTGGCCGTGGCGGCGGATGTCCTGCATCTGCCCGAAGGGCTGACCGTCCACGCCGTAGGGGAAATAATCGTCGTAAGGGTAGTCCCAGGCGAAGGTGACGTTCCGGTCCTTCCAGGCCACGGAGATCCGGGCGGGCCATTCTTCATCGTGGGGATAATACGTGTACATGATGTTCACCGCCCGGTGGGGGCGGCCCAGCTTGTGCAGGATATAATCCTGATTGACGTATTCGGCGCGCTCGCTGCCGTCGCCGATATCCAGCGCGCAGCCGGCGGGGCCCATGTGGAGTTTCTTCATGCGCTCACCTCGCTGATTTTTCATCTGCCGGGGGAAATGCCCTGATCTGCCTGCATTATATCCGATAGCGGGGGAAAAAGCAAGCCGGGGCCTTTATTGCTTCTGCACGAACATGATTTCCGAAATGCAAACGTCGTTGGGAAATTTGGTGCCGGAATAAACGGCGTCGATGCGGATGCGCACGCCGATCACCTGGTTTTTGCCCAGCAGGTCGATCACCTTCCATTCCTTCTGCCGGCCGTCGTCCTTGAGGGAAGCGGTTTTCAGATCCCAGTAATCGCCGCCGTCGGCGTAGCGCAGCGCAATGGTCATGTTTTTCACCCGGCAGTTGCGGGTATACTGGTCCTTCCCGTCGGTGTAGCGCCAGAAGCCGTTTTTCATCCACATTTCATCCAGCGCCACGGGGCTGTCGAAATCGAAGTACAGGTATTCCTTGCCCAGGGGCGTGGTCCTGGTGGAGAACTGGAAGGCGGTGGTTTCGTCCCCGTCGGTCATGCGGAAGGGCGCGTAGGCATCGGGGTCCTGGCCCACGATGTAGCTGGTGGCGTCCACCCGGGCGACGGGCACCTGCATATACCCCGGCTTGCCAGGGATGGGCAGCAGGGCGATGCGGTTTTCTTCCGGTTCCTCGGTGGGGAGGATGGGCAGGATGGTGATGGGGGGAATATTGTCCTGCTGCTCCAGCAACTCTTCGGGGATTTTAATGGGGCTTTCCGGGGACTGCGGTTCATCGGTGGGGGCGATGGGCAGGATGGTGATGGGGGGAATATCGTCCTGCTCTCCCAGCAGCGCTTCGGGGATTTTAACGGAGTTTTCCGGGGACTGCGGCTCATCGGTGGGCTGGACGGGCACGGGCTGCCAGCCGCCGGGCATATTGTTTTCCGGGATCTGGAAGACTACGTCGGGCGCACGCTGATACATCACCACGCCGTAATAGGCGCCGCCGGTGAGATCGTATATCGCATCGATGTTGGAGCCTATCTCCAGTACGGCGATGCGCTGCAGCTTCCGGTTCAGGATCAGCATGCAGTTGAAATCGTCGTCATAAAGCGCCGCGATGGTGTCGCCGGCCAGATCCAGCAGGCCGGAAAAATGGTATTGGCCCAGGGTGATTTTCATGAACAGGCCCCCGTTTTCCCGGCTGATGCGCACCGTGGACGGGACGCTGGCGGTCATGGACGTCCAGTTGCCCAGCCAGTCCGCCTCCGTGCAGGCGGCGTCCTCCGGGGTCTGATACCACATGTCTTTGTATTCGGCGGGATAATACAGGAAGCCCCGGGCGAAATAGCCCTGATATTCCGTGGCCTCGTCGTCCTCCATGGTGTACCCGCCGGTGACGGTGAGGCGCAGCGTGCCGTCCGCCTGCCGGACGATGACGCCGCTCAGGTTTCCGTATTCGGTTTCAAAGCGCATGCTGCCGTCCGCCTGGGGGGTCAGCGTGGCGTTGGAATCCCCCGCGGGCAGGAACATCATCTGGGCGTGCAGCGTGCCGTTCCCGCCGTCGGTGACGATCATTTCCGCGTAGGAATCGTCGTGGGTCATCCAATCGCCCGTCCAGCCGTCAAAACTGACCGCGGGGGCGGCGGGAGCAGCGCCGGAGGTAAAGCGGATGCTGCTTAGGAAATGCGAATAGATGGGGTCGATCTGCGAAGTGTATTTCGAGTCTGTGCACAGTTCGATGTACAGGTCGGTCCCGTTATCCCGGCGCAGATAAACGAGGGTGTCGATCCTGTTTCTTCCTGTTTCAAACTCGAAAATGTCCTCGATCACCCTTGCGCTGTGGCCGTCAATGGTCAGGGCGTATGCGCGGGTGCTGCTGTTGCTGCCTTGCCGGAGGCTGCTCAGCATCTCCTCGTAGGTTTCTCCCGGCATGCTCCAAAGAATGATCTGATTGTAAACCGTCTCGTTCAGCGGGGACGGAGGCAGATAGCGGTGCAGATCGAAGTCTGATTCGATAAACGTCCAATCGTCGGGGACTTCAAAGGTGATCTCATCAAATTCGCAGCGCATATAGCCCGTGGCCTTGTCATCCGCCGGTTTTTCGCTGTGGGCAGCGGGAATGGGCTCCAGATTCAGGGATTCCGGGTTTTCCGTGTCCGCGAAGAAGCCCCAGCCGTCGTCGCCGGTGAGGGTGATGAAGCGGGAATAATCGCTCCATACGTCGTATGTGCCGCCGATCTCGCCCTGCACCAATTCCGGGATCTCGTCGTCCGGCGCCCCCGGCAGGGTCAGCCGCAGATAGCTCCGGTCGGCGATGGGCGATTCGTTGTACACGATCCGGTCGCCGTATGTACTGACCGCTTCGGTGCCGGGGGCTTGCTGCGTCGTCAGGTTTTCCACCCACAGGCCGTAAACGTTCTCTCCCCAGCGCTCGGTGCCGGAGGGGATGAATTCGCCGGAGAAGGAGACCTCGTAGACCACGTCCGCGTCGGAATCGTAGTAATAGCCGGTGAAACGGCCGTCGGGCAGGACGTGCAGTTCTCCCGCCCACGCCCCGGCCCCGGAGCAGGCGATCAGGGGATAGCGGCTCAGGGTATTAAACAGCTGCGCACATTCCTCTTCGGAAACGTACCAGTCCCCCTCTTCGTAATCGGAGCCGTCCACGAAATCCCAGACGTAGCGGCTCAGATCCGGCATGTCGTCGGCGGTGAAAAGGATCTCGTTCTGGAAATACTGATGGAACGGGTCGTCCTCGTTCCAGGAGAAGGTGTCCATCAGCAGGTGCAGGTAATTGTCCTGCTTTGGATCGAAATACATGATGCCGGAAAAATCGCCCATGGTGTCCTCAAACTGGATGCACACGTAGTCGATGGGCTCAAAATATACCTCGATGCCGCCCACCATGCGGTAGAAGTACATTTCCATGCGCAGCATGCCGTCCCCGTTGGGGGTGATGATCAGCTGGGTTTCCGGCTCGTCCGGCCGATACCAGGTGTGGGCCCAGACCTCGGTGTAATCCCCGGGATTGTCGCCGGAAATCAGTTCGTCCTCCGGCTCGTCGGGGGCGGGGGCCGGCGTGGTGCCGGGCTGGAACCATTCGCCGTCGGAGCAAAGGACGCGCAGGCCGGTGAGGTCTTTGAAATTCCAGCTGGCGTAGTCCGACCAGGAGCGGTCGTCCAGGGCCTGCCATTCCGCCCGGGTGCCCGCGTAACGGATCACGCAGCCATCCGTGGTGGCAAAAACGCGCGGATAGCCGTCGTTGCTCATGTACTCCAGGGAGGAGGGCAGCCACAGATCCGTCAGGTTATCCCCACCGATCACGCCGAGCCGGATCACGCCCTCCGGGATCGTCAGCGCCCGCACCACCTGGTTGGTTTTGCTGTAGGGATCCAATGAAACGCGGATCACGGGCTTTCCGTGGATCGCCGCGGGGGCCTGAACAGTGCTTTCCTCGCCCACATAGTCTTCCACGGTGACGCAGTTTTCATATTCGATGAACTTCCAGCCGTCTTCCTCCTGCGGCTCCGGCTCGGGCTCTTCTTTCAGAAGGATCTCCGCCTCCTGGAAGAAGCGGGCGGAACGGGGCACGCGGAAAAGCACCCTGTCGCTCCGGCGGAGGTAAAAATAGTTTTCCCCCAACGCCAGCCCTTCAAAGCCTTCCGTGTCCCCGGAGATCAGCAGCGTTTCGTCGTCCGCGCCGATGGTTTTGACGTAGAGGCCGTCCGTTTTCAGGAAATATACCTTTCCGTTTTCCACATTCAGCGTTGCGCCGTACTGATTGGAAATATGCGTGACCTGATCCATCGCAACCTGATCCACCGCCTGTTTCGACGCCAGATCCACGCAGAACATCTTTTCGCCGTTGAACAGGAAAATCATATCCCCCTGAACGAAGGCGAAGTCTGCTTCGCCGTAATCGGCGAGGCGGGGGATCACAAGTTCCCGGTCCCCGCCGGAAACCGGCCTGCGGAAAATGCAGTAATACCGGTTGTCCATCGGATCGTTCGCCAGCGGGTCGGTGTCCACATAGTAGAAATACCCGTCCTTGATTTCCAGGATATAGCCCGGGCCGAACCGACGGGAAACAGAAATTCTGTTTCTTCCGCTTTCCAGACCGAATTGCGGCGTCCACGGGCTGATCTCCTTCGTGCGGGTATCCAGCGTCATGGCTTCCCCGGAGTAGGCCAGAAAGTAAATTTGATCGCCGTCAAGAAAGAAGGGAATGCTGACGTAATTCGTTGAACTGTATGCCAGGCTGGAGAGGATCCTTTCGAGGATCTCCGCATTTCCGGAGGCAAGATCCAGCCGGCAGAGCTGATCCTTGAATTCATGGGGCTCGCCCGGCCACTCGCGCACAAACCAGAGCGCGCCGTCCATCGGCACCAGGGAATAGCCGGGATCCAGGGCCACTCCGCCGATCTGCGCCGCGGGCAGGGAAGCCAGCAGCTCCTTCTGCGCGCCGGGCTGATCGGCGATCCGCCAGAATTCCACGGAATCCGGGTAGCCCGTTTCCCGGCCGTCGTTCAGGTTTTTGCTGGTCCAGTCCTTGCCGACGAAATACATGTAGCCGTCCTTGTAAGCGAACCAGCCGCCCGAACTGACGAAATTGCTGTTTTCCGCCGGGGCGGAGACGGCCAGCAGGCACAGGAGCAGGGCCGAGAGCAGGATGAATAAGGCTCTTTTCATGATGGATCCCTCCTTGAAAGATGGGGATTGCCGGAAACGGGATAAATCGTACTTTAGTCATTACATATTATAGCGGAAACGGCAGGAATTGGCAACCGGGGCGGAGGCGCCGGGATCAGGCGGGGCGGCGCTTCGCCGCGGTTTCCAGCAGCATCTGTTCCATGGCCTCCATGCAGCGCTGCTGCTCAAACTGGCGGGTATAGCCCTGGTATTTCAGGCTGCACTTCTCCTTTTCCTCCGGGTGCTCCATCCAGTATTCGATTTTCCGGGCGAGGTCGGAGCTGTCGTTGCAGCGGAACAGGTTGTTTTCCTCCAGGGCGAAAAAGCGCGTGGCGCTGCGGGGGGAATCGGCGATCACCGGCACCAGCCCACAGGAGATGGCCTCCAGGCAGGCGATGGCCTCAATCTCGATTTCCGCGGGATGGACGTACAGATCCGCGCTGTTGATGACCCGGAGCATGTCCTCCCGGGAAAAGAACCGCATCACGGGGGGATGGATCAGCTTTTCGCCGTAAGCCCGCAGCTCGTTTTCCAGCGGGCCCGCCCCGGCGAAAACCAGCTGGATCCGGAATTGGTATTTGGATCCGGCCACGGCGTCGATCAGCACTTTATGAGATTTTTCCAGCCCGTAGCGGCCGGTAAAGAGGATCACGTATTTCCCTTCCCATTCCGGGGGCCGCTCCACCGCGGTTTTCACGAACCGGCTGTTTACCCCGTTGGAGATCACATACCCGTTGGTGGGGCCAACCTCTTTTTCAAACACCTCCCGGATGAACCGTGTGGGGTAATGAATGGCGTCCACATACTGAAACACCAGGCGGTACATCACCCTGTACGTCAGGTTGTTCACCAGATGGCTGTTCATCAGGTGCAGGTGGTTGGTGATGTTTTCCGCCTGGGCGTGAAACCCCGCCGTGACGGGGATCCGGTGGCTGCGGCCGTATTCTAGAGCCGCCTTGCCCAGGAAAAACGGGGTCATGATGTGGATGATGTCCACGTCTTCCAGGGCGCTGCGCAGCACCGCGCCGTCGGACACGGCGATGGATACGCCGTTCCGGCGCACGTAATCGTTCAGCGGCCCCACGTTGAGCTGGGGCACCACAAAAAAGCCTTCCTGTCCCCGCCGGTATTCGTCCGGACAGACCACGCGCACCTCGTGGCCCCGGCTGCGCAGGAAACGGATCAGGTTCATGGCGGCGACGGTGGTGCCGTTGTTCTCTTCTCCCAGCACGTCGCAGACCACGGCGATTTTCATGGGCATCTCCCTCCCCGCCGTTCCATCGGTTTTTGGGATGTTTTTCAAGAAGTATTATAAAAGACCGGGCCGGGAAAATCAACTGCGGACGGGCTTTCCGGGCAGCAAAAAACGCCGGGGGAAGGGCGGGCGGGCCGCTTGCTTCTTCCGGCGCGGGAAAACGGGATGAGGATTATTGGAAAGCGGCGAGCCATTCCCGGCCCCGGGCGATGGCGGCGCGGACCTGACGGGGCGCGGGGCCGCCGGTGAGATCCCGGGCGGAAACGCAGGCGGAAAGGGAAATGGCGGCGTATACGTCCTGATCGAAAGCGGGGGAGAACAGGCGCATTTCCTCCAGAGACAGATCGTCCAGGGCGCAGCCCTTTTCCAGGCAATGGGCCACCAGACGGCCGGATACGGCGTGGGCGTCCCGGAAGGGCACGCCCTTTTTCACCAGGTAATCCGCCAGGTCCGTGGCGTTGGCGAAGCCCGCGCTGGCGCTTTTGAGCATCCTGTCCGTGCGGAAGGCGGCCGTGCGCAGCATTTCGGTGAAGACGTGCAGGCACTTGATCCAGGTATCCCGGGCGTCGAAAAAGCTCTCCTTGTCCTCCTGCATGTCCTTGTTATAGGCCAGGGGCAGGCCCTTCATGGCGGTGAGCAGGGCGGTCAGGTCCCCGTAGACCCGGCCGGTCTTGCCCCGGATCAGCTCCGCCACGTCGGGGTTCTTTTTCTGCGGCATCATGGAGGAGCCGGTGGCGAAGCCGTCGTCCATGGTGACGAAGCCGAATTCCAGGCTGCTCCAGAGCACCATTTCCTCGCAGAAGCGGCTTAAGTGCATCATGCCCAACGCAGCAGCGGCCAGGTAATCCAGCAGAAAATCCCGGTCGCTGACGCCGTCCAGGCTGTTTTCGCTGACGGCGGAAAAGCCCAGCTCGCCGGCGGCGAATTCCCGATCCAGGGGATAGGTGGTGCCGGCCAGGGCGCCGCTGCCCAGGGGGCAGACGTCGGCGGCGGCCCGGGCGTTCCGGACGCGGATCATGTCCCGCCGGAACATTTCAAAATACGCCATCAGGTGGTGCCCCAGCGTCACGGGCTGGGCGCGCTGCAGATGGGTGTAACCGGGCATCACGTCTTCGCAGTGCTTTTCGGCCAATTCCAGCAGCAGTTCTTCCAATTCCCGCAGCAGCGCCAGCGTATCGCCGCAGGTATCCTTGGCGTACAGGTGCATATCGGTGGCCACCTGATCGTTGCGGCTGCGGCCGGTGTGCAGCCGCTTGCCCGCCTCGCCGATACGCTCGGTGAGGATTGATTCCACCAGCATGTGGATGTCCTCGCTCTCCGGCGGGAAGGCGATTTTTCCCGCCTCCATGTCCGCAAGGATTTCCCGCAGGCCCCGCTGGATGGCCTGCTCGTCCTCCGTGCTGAGGATGCCCTGGCGGCGGAGCATTTTGGCATGGGCCATGCTGCCCCGGATATCCTGGGCATACAGGCGCTTGTCAAAGGAAATGGAGGAATGAAAATCGTCCACCAGATGATTGGTTTCCTTCTGGAACCGTCCGCCCCAAAGCTTCATGGCTCATCCTTCTTTCGTTTCCGCCGTCCACCGGCCCAGATACCAGCCGGCGGCGCCGTCTTTTTTCACATAGCAGCCCCGCTTCAGGGCCAGGATCAAGTGCAGTTCGTCCCCCGGCTCAACGGGGAGCAGGTAATCCGTCACGTCGGAGCAGCTGAGCACCCCGCCGTGGTCGAAGAGGAAGCAGGTGGGCACGTCCATGGGCTCGTCCTTGTAGAGGATGCGGCTCATTTCCTCGCCCCGCCGCAGCAGCGTCACCGCATGGTCGTTCCAGCGGATGTAGCGCGCCTTTTCCTTCGGGGACGCGGCCTGGGCGTCCAGGGCGGTGATCCGGGGCAGGGCGTCCCAGGTGATGAAGGAATAATCGCTGCTTTCCCGGTCCGGCAGGATCAGCAGATTCAGCTGGCCTTCCGATTTTACCCCGCAGGCCCCGTCCAGGCAGATGATGTGCCGCTCCCGGTCCACGATGGGATCGAACACCGGGTTCATGGGGCTGTAGAGCACCGTGGGCCAGTGGCCCACCACCACGGTTTTGCGAAAGGACAGGCCCGCGCTGTAAAAATCGTCGAATTTCAGCAGGGGATAGGCGTCCGTGCCCTCCAGGGCGGCAAGGTCCTCGTGGGGAACGCCGCCATGGACGAAAATGAAGCGCTGGGTCTCCAGGATGGCGGGCAGGGAACGGAGAAAGGCGATCTCCGGGGCAAAATGCCGCCGGATCTCCGGGAACAGGGCGCAGATATCGGTATCCTCCGCAAGCGGGCGGCCCAGCTCCGCGCACATTTCGTGCAGCAGGCTGCCGCCCCACCATGCCTTCGCCTTCAGGGAATAGGCCTTCATTTCGCGCTGGGCGGCTTCATCTTCGCTTTCCAGCATTTCCAGCCGCCACAGGTCCACGTTCCCCATGAGGGGATAGACGGCGCGGGTGCGCTGCAATTCCATCACCAGCCGCAGCGTTTCCAGGCTCTGGGGCCCTTTTTCCAGATAATCCCCCAGCAGGATCAGCACGTCATCCCCGGAAAAGCCCGCTTCCCTGAGGATCGCCCGCAGGCCGTCCGCGTGGCCGTGGGGATCGGACAGCATCAGGATGCGCCGGTGATCCGGGAGGGACAGGCGCCGGACCGTGGTTTGCATAAGGACCTCCCCGCTTCGTTGATACGGTGTTATTATATCAGGTTTGCCCCGGCGGGACAAGCCCCGGGGAATTGACATCCTTGGCGGTAACCGATATAATATCAGCAGGCGCCTGAGCGCCTGGAACAAGGAGGCGTACCGATGAAAAAAGCCCTGCGGATCATGCTGAGCCTGACGCTGATGCTGACCCTGCTTCTGCCCGCCGCGGCGCTGGCGGATATCATTGAAATCGCGCCGGACGTGATCAAATGCCCGGAGCCGCGCAAGGACGGCCTGGTGGACGAAATGACGTACGAGGACCCCTCCATCTCCGTCCGGATCGAAACGGGGAAAATGTTTGATTCCAAATATTTCGCGGCGCATATCAAAATCGCCAACGCCACCCAGATCCGGTCCTACGTGCTGGACGATTTTTACAGCACGGTGACGAAGCCGGGCTACATCATGGCGGGGCGCGTGAACGCCGTGCTGGCCATCGACGGGGATTTCTGCGAACGCCGCCTGGGAAGCAACACGCCCATCGGCTTTGTGGTGCGCCAGGGCGTGGAATACCGCCGGAACATCAAGCCCCTGGTGGACGACCGGATGCCGGACATCCTCATCATCGACGACCAGGGGGACTTTACCATCCTGCCCGCCGCGAAGCCCGCGGACGTGGACGCCTTTGAGGGCACGGTGATGAACGCCTATACCTTCGGCCCGGGCCTGGTGATCAATGGCGTGCGCCGCACAGAATACCAGAACATGGACGACGGCCCCAACAAGAAAACCCAGCGCATGTGCGTGGCCCAGGTGGGCAAGCTGGAATACCTGTGCGTCTGCTGCGAAGGGCCGGACGATCCCGGCTCCAAGGGCATGACGCTGGATGAATTTTCCCAGCTGGTGGCTTCCTTTGAGGGCGTGCAGAACGCCTACACCCTGGACGGCGGCTCCTCGGCGCAGATGGTGTTCCTCCAGAAAGAAACCTCCGGGAAAAAGAATTTCAGCCATGTGAAAATCAACGCCATGGAAAAGGACACCAATAAGAACCGGCCCATCCGGGATATCCTGTTCTTTGCCAGCGCGTATGTGGAATAACGGAGATGCCCATGAGCAACGAACCGATGTTTGAACTGCTTGGCCTTCAGGTGACGCCCTACGCCCTGAGCGTGCTGCTGGCCCTGGCCATGGGGATTGCGGCGCTGGCGCTGGTGTGCCGCCGGGACGGCCTCAAGGGCGGCACCGCGGCGCTGTGCGCGGCGTTCTGCCTGCTGCTGGGCCCCCGGGCCGCGCGGCTGGGCTATTGCCTGGTGCGCATCCGGCATTACCTGGAAATCGGGCTGGAGAATGTGCTCCGCCCCGGGGAAGGGGAATTCATGCTGCTGGGCGCCGTGGCCGGCTGCGCGCTGGCGGGGTGGCTCACCGCCCGGCTCACCCGGCAGAAGACCGGATCGGTGCTGGACGCCATGGCCGCCCCCGCGGCGCTGACCATCGCCCTGTGCCGCTTTGCGGAATACCTGAGCGGCGACGGGTACGGCCTGGACGTGCTGGACGATACCTTCATGCGCTTCCCCTTCGCGGTGGTCAACGAGTATGAGGAATGGTACTGGGCCGTTTTCGTGCTGGAGGGGCTGTGGGCGCTGATGATGCTGGTGATCCTTCTGACCAGCCGGCGCACCGGCGGCGAAAGGGCGAAGCTGTTCCTGATCCTGTACTGCGCCGCCCAGATCACCCTGGAAGGGCTGCGGCGGGACGAATACCTGCGGCTGATCTTCTTTATCCGCGTGGCGCAGCTGCTCTCCGCCCTGGTGATCGCCGGGCTGATGATCGCAGCCACGGTGAAATGGGCAAAGAAGCGGCATAACCCCGGCATGAAAAAAACCGGGATCATCGTATGCTGGGCCGTGGCGCTGCTGTGCGCCGGGGTGGTGATCGCCCTGGAATTCGCCGCGGACGGCAAGATCCTGACCTGGATGCCGGTGTGGGCCATTTACCTGGCCATGGCGCTGTGCAGCGTCGCCTTCGGCATCGCGGCGGGGCGGATGGTGCTGTCCCGGGGGAACAGGTTGACAAAACAGGCGCCGGCCTGTTAAAATGAACGGTAACGAACTGTTACAATAAAATTGGGAAAGAAGCGAGAAGCAATGAGCATGACGTATCCTTTGCATGTGGCGGGGCTGAAGAGGGATCTGACATTGTGCCGGGTGAATGACGAACTGTATATCGCCGGCTTCGTGATTTTCGGGGATGTGGAGCTGACGCAGGCCTGCGCCCGGGAGCTGCTGAAAAAGGCGCCGGAATACGACATCCTGATCACCGCCGAGGCGAAGGGCATCCCCCTGGCCTATGAAATGGCCCGCCAGGCCGGCACCAACCGGTATCTGATCGCCCGGAAGGTGCCCAAGCTGTATATGAAGAACGTGTTCACCGTGAAGGTGAATTCCATCACCACCGCCAAGGAGCAGACCCTATGCATCGACCAGGAGGACGCGGACTTCATGCGCGGCCGCCGGGTGCTGATCGTGGACGACGTGATCTCCACCGGCGAATCCCTCCGGGCCGTGGAGGAGCTGGTGAAGCAGGCGGGGGGCAACATCGTGGGCAAAATGGCCATCCTGGCCGAGGGCGACGCCACCGAACGGGACGACATCATCTACCTGGAGAAGCTGCCCCTGTTCAACCCCGACGGAACGGAAAAAGCCTGAGCCGAGGGAGGATTGTCAGGGCCTCCGCGGCCCTGAAACCCGCGTCAGGGTGCATCGCACCCTGGACCCATTCCGGCGAACCGGCCTGAGAAAGAAAACGAATAATATCCGCCTGTAACTTGAAACACGCCAAGTGAGTTTCCGGGCAAAAAAAGCCGGACGGCAGACCGAAAAATGAATGAATTCATTTTCAATCTGCTGCCCGGCTTTTTGCTGTGCGCTTTGCACACAGCCCGGAAACGGCGCTTTATTCTCATTTCGTCCTTTACCAAGAAGCTCTCCGACGAGAATCAGTATGATACCATAAAAACCCCCTCCCAGAATGCTTTCTCGGAAGGGGGTGTGTGGGGAACCGCTCTTTGGCTCCAAAGAGCGGTTCCCCACACACGAATTATAAAACCGTTTCCATGCCGATCTTCTGGGGCTTCATGCCGCAGGATTCGTAGAAGCGCAGGGCGGCTTCGTTGAAGGCCCATACGTTCAGCGTCACGTTATGGCAGCCCGTTTCCCGGGCGAAAGCCAGGACGCGCTTGTACAGCGCCTTGCCAACGCCCCGGCCGCGGCAGGCTTCATCCACGCAGATATCGTCGATATACAGGGTGCGCACGGGAGCAAGCACCGCGGAATCCGTGATCTGACGGAATTCGCAGAAAGCGTGGCCCAGCACCCGGCCGTCCTCCTCCGTGCAGACGAAAACCGCGTGGGCGCCGTCCCGGAGCAGGTGCTCCAGCTCCGCGGCGGAATACTTGGTGGCCGGGCCGCGGAACAGATCGGGCCGGCCCCGATGGTGCACCATGTCCACCTGCGTGAGCAGCTCCAGCAGCCGGGGGATATCGGCCCGGGCCGCCCGGCGGATCGAATATGCCATGGGGCCTCCTTTATTTTTCGCCGTGGGCCTGGGCGCGCATGGCCAGGAAGGTGGAGCGGATGCGCTCGTTCACCTGCTCCACCACCGCGGCGTCGTAGCCCTGCTCCCTCAGATCGGAAATATCGATGGGCTCGCCCACGTACACGTGGCGCAGGCGCAGGAATCTGGGCTTCCCGTCGATGAACACCGGCAGCAGCGGCACGTTGGCCCGCAGGGCCATGAAAGCGGTGCCGGATTCGATCTCGCTCATCAGGTCCGGCAGATGGCGGGTGCCCTCGGGGAAGATGCCCAGCACGTAGCCGTCCTTGAGCACCCGGCTGATCTGGCGCATGGCGGCCATATCGGTATGGTGCCGGTCCACGGTGATCATGTGCATCTTGCCCAGCACCCATTTGGCGAACCTGTTCTTCACCAGTTCCTTTTTGCCCACGAACCGCAGCTCGTATTTTTTGCAGGGCTTGGCCAGGATCAGGGGGTCCAGCCAGGTCTGATGGTTGGACATGGCGATGAAGGGCGCGTCGAGCTGATACCTTTCCGTGTTGTGATACCGCAGGGGGAACAGCACGTCGAACAATACCGCCGCCAGAAAGCGGGCCGCGGTATAGAAGAACGTGCGCTCCTTTTCGGGAGATACGGGCTTTTTTTCCGTTTTCTTGTTTTCCGCCGTGCTCATTGCTTTGCCTCCACCAAGGAAAGAATGGCGTTCACCGTTTCGTCAAAGTCCAGATCGGAGGAATCCACCAGCACGGCGTCCTCCGCCTGGCGCAGGGGATCGGTTTCCCGGTGCATATCCTGCCAGTCCCGGGCGTTGACCTCCTCCAGGATCTCCTCAAACGGCGTCTGATCGCCCTTTTCCCGCAGCTGCAGCATACGGCGCTTCGCCCGGGCCTCGGGGGAGGCGGTGAGGTATATCTTCACCGTGGCGTCTTTGAGCACCACGGTGCCGATGTCCCGGCCGTCCAGCAGCATGGGCTGCTGCCGGGCCATTTCCTGCTGCCGGCGTACCAGCATCCGGCGCACCGCCGGATAGCGGGATACCGCCGACGCCGCGCCGCCCACTTCCTGGGTGCGGAGGCGGGCCGTCACGTCCTCTCCGTTGAGCAGCGTGCGCTGGGCGTCGCCCTCGTACCGGGCGTCCACCTGCACTAAGCCCTGTTCGCACAGGCCGGATACGGCCTTTTCATCCCGGATGTCCACCTGGTGATCCAGCATGTACAGCCCTACGGCCCGGTACATGGCGCCGGTATCCAGATGCAGGATGCCCAGGCGTTTTGCCACCACGTCGGAAATGGTGGATTTGCCCGCGCCCACGGGCCCGTCGATGGCGATGGTCAATGGCATGGATAACCCCCCTCTTTTTACAGAATGTACCGGCGCATATCCAGTTCTTTCGCGGCCTTGAGATGCTCCTTCACGTAATCGGCGGTGATGGCCAGGTACACGTCGGGCATGCTGTCGCCGCCGGCGTTGAAGGAAACGTCCTCCAGCAGCTCCTCAAACACCGCGTGGAGCCGCCGGGCGCCGATGTCCTCGCCGGCTTCGTTGGAAAGCATGGCGATGCGGGCGATCTCCTTCAGGGCATCCTCCTCGAAGGTCAGGTGCACCTTATCCACCTCCAGGAGCGCGGCGTACTGGCGGGTAACGGCGTTGTCCGTTTTCGTCAGGATGGCCACGAAATCCTCCTGGGTGAGGGATTTCAGGTTCACGTGCACGGGGAAGCGGCCCTGCAGTTCGGGGATCAGATCCGTCACCTTCGCCACGTGGAAGGCGCCGGCGCCGATGAACAGCATGAAATCCGTGCGGACGGGGCCGTACTTGGTATTGACGGTGCTGCCCTCCACGATGGGCAGGATATCCCGCTGCACGCCTTCCCGGCTCACGTCCGGCCCGTGGCCCGTGCCGCCCCGGCCGGCGATCTTGTCGATCTCATCCAGGAACACGATGCCGCTCTGCTCGCAGCGCCGGAGGGCTTCCTCCTTGACCGCGTCCTCGTCGATGAGCTTTTGGGATTCCTCCTGGGTCAGGATCTCCCGGGCTTCTTTGATCTTCACATGCCGCAGCTTTTTGCGCTTGGGCATCAGGCCCCCCATCATATCCCCGATGCTGATGGACGCGCCGCCCACCTCCAGCTGCGGGGCGGCCTCCTCCACCTCCACTTCGATCTCGTGGTTTTCCAGCGCGCCGGAGCGCAGCTGCTGCCGCACCTCCTCGCGCCGGCGGCTGATCTCGGTCTTTTCTTCCTCGGAGGGCTCGGGCTCGGTTTTCTTGCCCAGGATGAAATCCAGGGGGTTCGCGTTCGGATTGGCTTTCTTGGCCGGATGGATCAGCAGCGATACCAGCCGGTCTTCCGCCAGCACCTGGGCGCGGGTGCGCACCCGGGCGGCGTGTTCGTCCTTCACCATGCGCACGGCGTTCTCCATCAGGTCCCGGATGATGGATTCCACGTCCCGGCCCACGTAGCCGACTTCTGTGAATTTGGTGGCCTCCACCTTGATGAAGGGGGCGTTCACCAGCTTGGCCAGGCGGCGGGCGATCTCGGTCTTTCCGCAGCCCGTGGGGCCGATCATCAGGATATTTTTGGGATAGATCTCCTCCCGCATCTTTTCCGGCAGCTGGCTGCGGCGGTAGCGGTTGCGCAGGGCGATGGCCACTGCGCGCTTGGCCTCATCCTGGCCGATGATGTAGCGGTCCAGCTCCCGCACCACTTCCCGGGGGGTCAGCTCGGCGTGCCTCGCCGATTGCAGCGTTTTCATTTCGCTCATGGATCACACCTCCTCCACGATGATGTTGTCGTTGGTGTAAACGCAGATGGAGGCGGCGATGTGCAGCGCCTTTTCCGCGATCTCCCTGGCGGACAGATCGGTGTTCTGCACAAGGGCCCGGGCCGCGGCCAGGGCGTAATTGCCGCCGGAGCCGATGGCCGCCACGCCGTCGTCCGGATCGATGACCTCGCCGGTGCCGCTGACGATCAGCATGCCGTTTTTGTCCGCCACGATCAGCATGGCTTCCAGCTGGCGCAGCCCCTTGTCGCCCCGCCAGTCCTGGGCCAGCATTACGGCGGCGCGCTCCAGGTTGCCGCCGCACTGGGTCAGCTTGTCCTCAAACCGTTCGCACAGGGTGAACGCGTCCGCCACGGACCCGGCGAAGCCCGTTACCACCGAATCGTTGTAGATCCGGCGCACCTTTTTCGCGGTGCCCTTGAAAATGGTGTGTTCGCCCATGGTCACCTGGCCGTCCCCGGCGATGGCGATGTGGCCGTCCTTTCTGACGGCGCAGATGGTGGTTCCCTTCATGGTCATGTGCGTATCCTCCGTATCGGTTCAGTTGATCTGCCGCTTCAGCATTTCAACGGTTTCCAGCGCCCGCTGGGCGATTTTTTCGTATTTTGCCTGCTTGCCGCCCCGCACCCGGTCCGGCCAGCCCTCCATGATGCCGAAGGTGACGTTCATGGGCTGGAAATTCCGGTTGTCCGCGGCCACGTAATGCGCCAGGGCGCCCAGGGCGGTGGCGCGGGGGAAATCGGGCGATTCCCGGCCCAGCTGCTGCAATGCGGCGCAGACGCCCGCCACCAGCCCGCTGGCGGCGGACTCCACATAGCCCTCCACCCCGGTCATCTGCCCGGCAAAGTACAGGCCGGGCCGGGCGATCATCTGATAGTGATGATCCAGCAGGCCGGGGCTGTTGAGGAAGGTGTTGCGGTGCATGACGCCGAAGCGGGCGAATTCCGCGTGCTGAAGGCCCGGGATCAGGCCGAATACCCGCTTCTGCTCCGGGAATTTCAGCCGGGTCTGGAACCCCACCAGGTTATACAACGTCCCGGCGGCGTCGTCCTGGCGCAGCTGCACCACGGCGAAGGGATCGCGCCCGGTGCGGGGATCGGGCAGGCCCACGGGCTTGAGCGGCCCGAAGGCCAGCACCATGCGCCCGCGCCTGGCCATGGATTCCACCGGCATGCAGCCCTCGAATACCTTGGTTTCCTCAAAGCCGTGGACCGGGGCGGTCTCCGCGGAGAGCAGCGCGTCCACGAAGGCGTGGTATTCCCCTTCGGACAGGGGGCAGTTCAGGTAATCGTCCCCCCGACCATAGCGGGAAGCGCGGTAAACCTTGCTCATATCCAGGGATTCCGCGGTGACGATGGGGGCGGCGGCGTCGTAAAAATTCAGGGTGCGCACTTCGGGCATCGCGGAAATGGCCGCCGCCATGGCGTCCGAGGTCAGCGGCCCGGTGGCGATCACGGCGGGGCCGTCGGGAATGCCGGCGGCCTCTCTTTCCTCCACCGTCACCAGGGGATGGCTGCGCAGGGCGTCGGTAATGAAAGCGGAAAACTGCTCCCGGTCCACCGCCAGGGCGCCCCCGGCGGGCACCCGCGCCCGGTCCGCCGCCCGGAGCACCAGGGAATCCATCCGCCGCATTTCTTCCTTCAGCAGCCCCACGGCGTTCACCGTCCTGTCGGACCGCAGGGAATTGGAGCACACCAGCTCCGCGAACAGGGGGGAATGATGGGCCGGGCTCATGTGCCGGGGCTTCTGTTCGATCAGGGCGACGGGGACGCCGCGCTTTGCGATCTGCCAGGCGGCCTCGCAGCCCGCCAGTCCCGCGCCCACCACGGTGATTTTCATGCTTCCTCCCCGCCTTCCGGGCCCTTGACCTCCACCCGGTGGCGGCACTTTTCATTGCTGCACATGTGCCAGACTTCACCCTTGCGGGAGCGCTTGAGCGTCATGTAGCTGCCGCACTTCTCGCATTTTTCGTTGACGGGCATTTCCCAGGACACGAAATCGCACTCGGGATAATGCTCGCAGCCGTAGAACTTGCGCATCTTCCGGCTGGTCTTTTCCAGCAGCCGCCCGCCGCACTGGGGGCATTTGGCGTCGATGTAGTTCAGGATGGGCTTGGTATTGCGGCAGTCCGGGAAATTGGGGCAGGCCAGGAAGCGGCCGAAGCGCCCCACCCGGTAGACCATCTGGGCGCCGCATTTATCGCAGATCACGTCGCTGGGCTCGTCCTTGATCTCCACCTTTTCGATCTGCTCCTCGGCGCTGACCAGCATCTTTTCAAAGGGCGGGTAGAAATCCCGAAGCACCTGATGCCAGTTTTCCTTGCCTTCCTCCACCTCGTCCAGCTGATCCTCCAGCCCGGCGGTGAATTCGGTATCCATGATGGGGCCGAAATACTCGGTCATCATGGCGGTGATCATCCTGCCCAGCTCCGTGGGGAAGAGGCGCTTGTTTTCCCGCATCACGTAGCCCCGGGCGATGATGGTGGTGATGGTGGGGGCGTAGGTGGAGGGCCGGCCGATGCCCTTTTCTTCCAGGGTTTTCACCAGGCGGGCTTCGGTATAGCGGGCGGGGGGCTGGGTGAAATGCTGCTGCGCGTCCACGGATTCCACGGTGACGGGGTCGCCTTCCTTGAAGGGCGGCAGGGTGGTTTCCGCGGCTTCCTGCACCTCGTCCGTGCTTTCCTCGTATACGCTGGTGAACCCTGCGAAGCGCTTGTGCTCGCCGTAGAAGCGCAGCCCCACGCCGTCGCCGCAGACGTCCATGGTCATGGTATCGTAAAGGGCGGGCTTCATCTGGCTGGCCAGGAAGCGGGAATAAATGAGGCGGTAAAGCTGGAACTGCTCCTTCGTCAGGGAGGATTTGATGGATTCGGGGGTGCGCATCACGTCCGTGGGGCGGATGGCCTCATGGGCGTCCTGGGCGTTGCGGCGGCCCTTGAATTCGTTGGGGACCTCGGGCAGATACTGCTCGCCGAACCGCTCCGGGATATAGGCGCGGACGGCGGAAAGAGCCTCGTCGGAAATACGCACGCTGTCGGTGCGGATGTAGGTGACGATGCCCTGGGTGCCCTCGTTTTCCAGGTCCACCCCTTCGTAGAGCTGCTGCACCACCTGCATGGTTTTCTGGGTGGTGAAATTCAGCTTGCGGCCCGCCTCCTGCTGCAGGGAGGAGGTGGTGAAGGGGGGCGCGGGCAGCTTGCGCTTTTCCCCGTATTTGACGCCGTACACGGCGAAGCGGGCGTTTTCCACCCGGCGGCGGGCTTCCAGGGCCTCCTGTTCGTTATGCAGCTCGGCCTTCTGGCCGTCCAGGGTCTGCAGGTGCAGGGCGAAGGTGGTCTTCCGTCCCCGGGCGCTGGGCAGCAGGGCGTTCACGCTCACGTCCCAGAATTCCTCGGGAATGAAATCCTCGATGTCCTGCTCCCGGTCCACCACCAGGCGGGTGGCCACGCTCTGCACCCGTCCGGCGGACAGGCCCTTTTTCACCTTGGCCCACAGCAGCGGGCTGATCTTGTAGCCCACCAGCCGGTCCAGGGCCCGGCGGGCCTGCTGGGCGTCCACCCGGTTCAGGTCAATGGCCCGGGGATGCTGCAGCGCGGCCTGGACTGCCTTCTGCGTGATCTCGTGGAATTCGATGCGGCAGGGGGCCGTCACGTCCATATCCAGGGTCTGGGCCAGATGCCAGGAGATGGCCTCGCCCTCCCGGTCAGGGTCCGTGGCCAGGAAGATCTTTGACGCGTTCTTGGCTTCCTTGCGGATCTTCGTCAGGATCTTGCCCCGGCCGTGGATGGTGATGTACTTCATGGAGAAGTCCTGGTCCACATCCACCCCCAGCTGAGATTTGGGCAGATCCCGGACGTGGCCCTGGGAGGCCTCCACCTTGTACCCCCTTCCCAGGAATTTCGCGATGGTGCGGGCTTTCGCAGGGGATTCCACGATGATCAGTTTGGTTGCAGTTGCCACGGTTGTTTCCTCCTATTGCTCCTCAGGCTCGGGTCCGGGCGTAGGCCCGGCCGGCACGGCGTTCGATTTTTCCGCTGATCTCAAGCACAGTCAGCTGGGCGCTGAGCTGGGCCGCGGGGATCCCCGTTTCCCCGATCAGCTCCTCCAGGGTCTTTTCCTCCAGGGCCAGGGCCCGCAGGACGGGGTCGCTTTCCTCCTCGTCGGGCAGGAAGGTGCTCTGGGCCGCCGGCGGGGCTTTCCAGCGCATGAAGGACAGCACGTCCTGGCCGCAGGTGCAGATCTGGGCGCCTTCCTTGAGCAGCTGCAGCGGCAGCTCGCTGCCCGGCGCGTCCAGGCTGCCCGGCAGGGCGAATACCTCCCGCCCCTGGTCCAGGGCGTGGTTCACGGTGGAATGGGTGCCGCTTTTCTGCCGGGCCTCGATCAGGATCACCGCGCCGCTGAGCCCGGAAATGATGCGGTTGCGCACGAGGAAGTGATAGGGCAGGGGCTGGGTGTCCGGGGCCAGCTCGGATACGATGGCGCCGCCGGATTCCAGGATGCGCCTGGCCAGATCCCGGTTTTCCGGGGGATAGAGCTGCCCAAGGCCGCTGCCCAGCACGGCGACGGTATGCCCGCCCGCGTCCAGGGCGCCCTCGTGGGCCGCTGCGTCCACGCCCCGGGCCAGGCCGCTGACCACCGTAACGCCGGCGGCGGCCAATTCCCGGGCGATGCGCCGGGCGTGGGCAAGGCCGTAGCGGGTGGCGCTGCGGGCGCCCACCACCGCGGCGGCGGGGCCCTCCGGGGGCAGCCGCCCCTGGCAGAACAGCACGTCCGGCGGATCGGGGATCCGGGCAAGGGCGGCGGGATAATCCCCATCCCCCAGGAACAGCGGCCGGATCTTCAGCGAATCCAGCTGATACAGGATCTCCCGGCAGCCGTTTGCCCGGCTGTCCGCCAGCTGAGCGTAGGCCTGATCTCCCAGCATCCCATAAAAATCCGGGGAGAACACGTCCCATACCTGCTCCGCGCCGCCCAGCTGCTCTTTCCATTCCCGCAGCCGGTTCCACACGCTCATGGGCGCGCACTGCAGCCAGATGCGGGCCAGCCTGTCTTTCGTGAATTCCATTTCAGGTCCCCCAATATTTGCTGTCCAGGGCGCGGTACTGCACGGCCTCGGCGATATGGGCGGGGGCGATTTTGCTTTCCCCGGCCAGATCCGCAATGGTGCGGGCCACCTTGACGATGCGGGTGTAGCCCCGCATGCTCATGCCCATGCGCTCCGCCGCGGCGGAAAGCAGCTGCTGGGCCTCCGGGGTCAGGGGACACAGCTCCTTCAGGGCCGCTGCGTCCATTTCTGCGTTGCAGCGGAAGCCGTGGGCGGCCAGGCGCTTTTGCTGCCGGTCCCGGGCCTGCTGCACCCGGGCACGGACGGCGGCGGAGGATTCGGCGGGGGCAGCGGACTGGATCTCGTTCACCGGCACCGCGTCCACCTCCACCTGCAGGTCGATCCGGTCCAGAAGCGGGCCGGAGATGTGGCTCAGGTATTTCCGGATGGCGTATTCCCCGCAGCGGCACTGCCGCACCCGGCTGCCGTAATAGCCGCAGGGACAGGGGTTCATGCCCGCCACCAGCATGCACCGGGAGGGGTACTGCGCCCGGGCCTTCACCCGGGACACGGTAACGATGCCGTCCTCCAGGGGCTGGCGCAGCGCCTCCAGCACGTTGGGGGCGTACTCCGGCAGCTCGTCCAGGAACAGCACGCCGTTGTGGGCCAGGGAGATTTCCCCGGGCCTTGCGTCGCTGCCGCCGCCCACCAGGGCGGGGGCGGACACGGCGTGATGCGGGGCGCGGAAGGGGCGCTCGGTGAGCAGCCCCTGGCCCGGCCGCAGCAGCCCCGCCGCCGAATGGATGCGGGTGCTTTCGCAGGCCTCCTCGAAGGTCATCCGGGGCAGGATGCCGGGCAGGCACCGGGCCATCATGGTTTTCCCGCTGCCGGGGCTTCCCACGAAAAGCAGATTATGCCCGCCGGCCGCGGCGATCTCCAGAGCGCGCCGGGCGCCCTGCTGGCCTTTCACCAGGGAAAGGTCCATCAGCGGCTGGCTGTCGGTGAGCTGGTCTTCATAGCGGGTCTGGATCTGGGCGGGAAGGGGCGCTTTGCCGGTCAGATGCTCCACCACGTCGAAAAGGCTGCGGGCGGGATAGATCAGCATCCCGGTCAGGGACTGCACCTCCGCCGCGTTGTCCGCGGGGATCACGGCCTGGGTGATGCCCGCCTGCCGGGCGGCGATCACCAGCGACAGCACGCCCCGCACCGGGCGCAGCGCCCCGTCCAGGGAAAGCTCGCCCAGCAAAAGCACCCGGTCCAGATCCCGGAGGGGCGATTGGCGGCTGGCCGCCAGCAGGGAAACGGCGATGGGAAGATCAAAGGCCGCGCCTTCCTTGCGCAGATCGGCGGGGGAGAGATTGATGGTGATTTTCCCGCTGGGCATGGCGAAGCCGGAATTGCGCAGCGCACCGGTGACCCGGTCGCGGCTTTCCCGGACGGCGGTGTCCGGCAGCCCTACCAGGGAAAAGGAGCTGACGAAGCCCCCGGCCACGTCCGTTTCCACCCGTACCGGGAATCCGTCCACCCCCTGCAGGGCGAAGCACAGCGTTTGCGCCAGCACAAAAGCGCACCTCCCGTCTTTTTCGTCAGTACCAAAGCCATTTGTAATCGGTAGCGGGATTGGAGAACCACGCCATGGTATCCAGCCATTTCTGCGGCACGGCGATGCCGCTGGCGTAGGGGAAGAAGGCGATAAACAGCGCCGCGGCCGCGCACAGCAGCGCGACGAGCAGCGCCAGGGCCGTGCGGCGGTGCTTCTCGCTCAGGCGGTCCAGGCACAGCGCGGTGCACAGGATGATGAAGGGGACGCTGGGGAAGTAATGGTAAATATACGTCCCCCGGGGCACCAGGATCCAGGGCAGGTATTGGGCGGCGAAGCAAATCAGCAGCAGCGCCCAGCGGGGATCATCCTCCCGGGCGCGAAGGTCAAAGGTGCGGTCCGATCGCAGATGCCGCCGCACCCAGACGCACAGGACGCACAGCAGCGCGATCAGCCCCGTCCACCACACCGCGGGATTGCCCATGGCCATGATGGTGGACTGGTATCCGGCGGGCTCCCAGGTGTCCGCCGCGTACCACATGGGCTTGCCGATGATGGGCCACTGGTACCAGGGCGAATAGAACCAGTGCTCCATGCCCCGGCCCGGCTCGCTGTGGTAATTGAACATGATCTCGGCGGCCTGGATGATCTTCTGCACCGTGACCCCGCCGGAGGGGGCGAAATAGGGGATATAGGAAAGGTAATAGATCCCCAGCGGCACGGCGATGAAGAACAGGAAGCAGCTGGCCACCGTAAGCAGCAGCCGTCCCGCGCCTTTCTCCGCGGCGGTCTGCTGGGCGGGGGTGCGCTTTTCTTCAGGGCAGCGCTTCGCTTCCCGGATCAAACGGACGCGGCGGAAAACGCCGAAGAAGAAGACGATCGCTATGCCCGCCCCGGCGTAGCAACCCGTCCATTTGCTGGCGATGGCCAGGCCCATCATCAGCCCGGACATGCCCAGGGGCAAAAGCGTCTTCCTCAGGGGAAGCTGCGGATCATCCAGGAAGAACCAGCGCAGCATGAAGTACGTCATCCAGATGATGAACAGCACCACGAAGCTGTCGATGGTGGCGATGCGGGTCTGGGTGAAGTGCATCAGATCCAGCGCCATGAGCGCCGTGGCCGCAAGCCCGCCCCATTTGCGGCGGGTGAGCAGCCGGCCCAGCAGGTACATCCCCGGCAGCATCAGCACCCCCGCCAGCGCCCCGGCGAAGCGCCAGCCGAAGGGCGTCATGCCGAACAGGGCGATGGACCAGCTCATCAGCACCTTGCCCAGGGGCGGATGGGTGGTTTCGTAGGGGTAGATCCCATGCAGGTGCTCGTAGGCGGTGCGGGCGTGGTAAATCTCGTCGAAATAGGCGGAGTTGTACCAGCCCGGCTCGCCCTCCAGGGTGTCCGTTTCGTCGTTGAGGCAGGCGGCGGCTTCATTGCCCAGGGAATCGGTGACGGAAACGGCGGAGAAGCCCTCCTTCGTTTCCGGATCCCGGAAGAGCAGTTCAAAGAGGGACAGATCGTAATTATCGGCAATGAGGCGGACGTACCGGCCGGTCAGGGGGGTGTCGCTCAGGTATTTCCATTTGAAGCAGTCCCCGTTATAGACCTGGCCGGTCATATATATGTTCCAGGCCTGGCCGTCGTTGCCGATCTCCACGGTGAAGGAACCGGGGATCTCCACGCTTTCCTGCCTGGCCTGGTCCCAGTAGCTGCTGTTGTTCTGGATGCCCGCGTAATACAGCACCTGGAAGGTGCGCTCCTGGCCCAGATCGAACACCACGGTTTCCCCGGGTTCCCGGCAGACCCAGCCGGTCTGGGGGGCTTTTGCGGAGCCCAGGTCCGCAAAGGCCAGCACGGCGTACAGGACCGTGATCCCCAGCATCGCCGCCGCACCCAACAGGGAAAACGGCTTTGCGGAGCAGGAAGGGAACGCGGATGTTTTTTGCATTTTCAACGGTTTTCTTTCCTCGTTTCTGCACAGTACGGCGCCGAAGGCCACCGCCGCGGCGCAAAGCGCGCTGTTCAGGGCGGCGGACAGGTATTCGGGCACCGTCATGTCGCTGTGAATGGGGATCACGCCGTTGGGCGCGTCCAGATGCCCGCTGTAGCCGCCGATGCGGGTATTGCGGTCCAGCACGCACCCCACGTTCAGGAAGCCCGCCGCCGTTATGCCCAGCGCCAGCCACAAAAGCCTTGCGTCCTTTTTCAGCACCCAGCCCAGCAGCAGCAGCGCCACCGCGGCCACCAGGTATCTTTCGTGCATCATGGTGGCGGTATTGAACAGCATCAGCAGCAGCACCGCCCCGTAGACGGGCAGGTTCTCCATCTGCCCGGACAGCGCGAACCACGCGCAGCACAGCAGAACGCAGTACACGATCATCACGGTGCCCAGCACCGCGTAATAGAGCCTGTGGGTCAGCAGCAGCACCGCCAATGTCAGCACCAGGGCGCAGATCAGGCCGGCGGTGACGCAGAAGCGCACCCGGGCCGGACGGCTTTTCAGGGCGTGATCGCCCGTCAGGCCCCAGGCCAGAAGCGGCGGCAGCACGGCGACGAAGAACACCCCCAGCAGCACCGGCAGGCCCGCCTGGGCGCTGCCCGCCGCGGACATCCAGTTTTTCCCCAGCAGGAAATACAGGTTGCAGGCGTTCACGGTGACGTAGCCGTATTCGTTCATGGTGCCCCGGTACAGCGTCAGCAGCCAGTCCCAGGGCTGCTTGACGGAGAAGGGCAGCACGATCATCGCCGCCAGAGCGGTCATGACGCCCAGGCCGATGCTCGTTTGGATCCACGCCTGAAGCTGGGTTTTGGCTTTATGGCTGCGGATCAGATAAACCGTCAGCGCCGCCAGCCCCAGGGGGCCGAACATCAGCGACTGGGGCTTGATCAGCACGGAAAGGACGTACATGGGCAGCGCCAGGGACCATTTGCCGTCGATGGCCCAGAGCACCGTCATGAACAGCGTCAGCACCATCAGGGCGTCCGCCTGGCCCCAGGCCACGCCGGTCCAGAGCAGGAGGGGATTGAAGGCGTAAGCCGCGGTGAGCATCAGCGCGGGCAGATGCCCCACCCGCTTCCTGCTCACGCAGAACAGAAGCGCGCACAGCCCCAGGTCCGCCAGGATGGGGGGCAGCTTGATCATGAACTCCGTAACGCCGGTGCCCAGCAGCTGCCCCAGCAAGCCCAGCAGCCCCAGGATCCACAGGTATCCGGGGGGATAATCGCAGACGTAGGTCTGATCCGGCGTGTCTTTCAGGTAGAAATCCGCCGGTCCTTTGACGATCATGCGGTTGGCCCAGCCGGTGAAGCAGCCCACGTCCACGTCGTAGCCCGCTGTGAAAGCGGCGATGATAAGCCGGAGCGCCAGGCCCGCGGCCAGGATCAGCCCCAAGGCCAGCCAGGGCGCCCACCGCCTTTCGGGGCGCAGCGCCGGCAGGGGATCGCGGACGCGGCAGAAGCTGCACAGCACCGCGAAGAGGACGATATAGGCGAAGTCGATCAGCATAAGGCGCAGGAACGCGGTTCCGGTGCTGCCGCCGGCCGAATTTTCCGCGCCGGCCGGCGCTTCAGCGACGGGAGCGGCATACCAGGAATAAACCGGATATCCTGCGGGGACCTCGCTGACCGCGCAGAGCGTCACATCCCGGAACCAGGCCTCGCCCTTCGCTTCCCCGCTGTATCCGCCCAGCCGGACGAACACGGTGACGCTGTGCTGGTCTTCCCCCGTGCGGCCGTAGAGGCGCACCTCCTGCCATTCGCCGGCGGTGTCATAAACGGGATCGGTGAACGCGAACAGGCCGGCCACGGACAGATTGGCGCCCCGCCCGCCCTGGGCGTCCGCCTTGATATAGCCCCGCAGGCAGTACAGCGTATCGGGGGAAACGGCCACGTCCTGGGCGAAGCGCGCGTCGTTGGCCCGGAGATTTTTGATATGCGCGGCGGTCACGCCGTCCTCCTGCACCACGTCGTACTCGGTGCAGCCCGCCTGATGCAGCCATTCGTCGGTATACCAGCCGTCGGGGAATCCCTCGCTGTTGGGCGCGAAAGCGCCGTTGCGGAGCAGATCGCTGCCATCGTTGCGGACGGGGGCGGGCTGCAGCAGGAGCAGGCATGCCGCCGCCAGGATCACCGCCGCCGCGGCGAAAAGCAGATACCGGTAGCTTTTTCCCATACGTGCTCCTTAAAACGCGTTTTTGATGTGGCGCAGGCCGACGGCGGTGATCTCGATCACGTCGAACCGCACCCGGACGGCCGGATGGACGGCCAGATAGGCGTTGGCCGCGTAGCGCAGCCTCCGCCGCTTCTCGGCGTTGACGGCGGCCAGGCCGTCCCCCGCTTCGCCCCGGGGCCGGGTCTTTACTTCCACGAACACGGTGCAGTCCCCGTCCCGGGCGATCAGGTCGATTTCCCCGTGGGGCGCGCGGAAGCGCCTATCCAGGATGCGCATGCCGTGCAGCCGCAGGTAAAGCGCCGCGCGGCCTTCGCCCCACAGGCCTGTCCTGAATCCGCTCATACGAAATGCCCGATGAAGCTGCGCCGGTGGGCCGGGCAGGGCCCCAGAGCCCGGAGCGCCGCGATGTGCTGAGCGGTGCCGTAGCCCTTGTGCTGCGAAAAGCCGTAGCCGGGGTACAGCCGGTCCAGTTCCGGCATCTGCCGGTCCCTGGTCACCTTCGCCACGATGCTGGCCGCCGCGATGGAATAGCACAGCGCGTCCCCATGAATGATGCCCCTCTCCTCCCCGGGCAATCCCAGGCCCTGCACGGCGTCGATGAGGAACAGGGAGGCCGGCGCCCCCGTCGCCGCCCGGCGCATGGCGTTTTTCGTGGCCTCCAGGATGTTGATTTCGTCGATCTCCGCCGCCGTCGCCTCGCCTATCCCCACGAACACCGCCGTTTTCAGGATCTCGTCGAAGACTTTTTCCCGCCGGGCGGGGGAGAGCTTTTTGCTGTCGTCCACCCACGGCAGCAGGGGCTCCGGGGGCATCACCACGCAGGCGGCCACCACGCTGCCCGCCAGGGGGCCGCGGCCCGCCTCGTCCATGCCGGCGAAGGCGACGCCCTTTTCCCACAGGGGGGCGTCGGTTTGGATCAGGGATTGCAGCTTTTCTTCCCGTTTATTCATCGCTGTTTTCCTCTCCGGGCGTTTCCAGGGTGATCCGGCCAAGCTTGCCACCCCGGAATTCGTCCAGCACGATCCTGCAGGCCCGGTCGGCGTCGCACACGCCGCCCTTCATCAGGAAGCCCCGCCCGCGGCATACCGCGTCCAGCAGCTCCGGGCCGCGGAGGGAAAGATCGTCGATTTTGAAGCGCGTCTGCACCGCGTCGGGGGCCGCCGCGATCAGATCGGTGAGCAGTTGGATGGCGAGCTGGGCGGTGTCGATCACCTCGTCCCGGATGGCGGCGATGTAGGCCAGCCGCCGGGCGGCCAGGGGATCGTCCAGCCGGGGCCAGAGCAGCCCCGGCGTGTCCATCAGCTCCAGATACGGCGTCACCTTTACCCACTGGTTGGCCCGGGTGACCCCCGGCATATCGCCCACCTTCGCCACAGCGCCGCCGTGGAGACGGTTGATGAGGGTGGATTTGCCCACGTTGGGCACCCCCACGATCATGGCCCGCACGGTTTTCCGGATGCCCCGCTGGGCCGCCCGGTCCACGGTTTCCCGGGCCGCCTGCTCGATCAGGGCCAGCGCCGCCTTCGCCTGGCGGTTCATATCCAGCGCAAGGCACCGCGCGCCCTCCTGCTGAAAGCGCCGGGTCCATTGTTTCGTAAGCGCCGGGTCCGCCAGGTCGCTTTTGCCCAGCAGTAGCACTTTTTCCTTCTTTTCCGTCAGCCGCATCAGATCCGGATTGCGGCTGGACCGGGGCAGCCGGGCGTCGCACAGCTCGATCACCACGTCCACCCGGGACAGCTGATCGCTGAGCAGCCGCTTTGCCCTGGCCATATGGCCGGGATACCAATTGATTTCCATTTCCCGGCTCCTTCCAAAAAATGTAATTTAACCTTCCGGTTGCGTTTTTCTTAAATAAAATAGCACTATTTTTTTAAAAAGGCAAGGGTTTCGGCCCACGATTTACAATAAGTTAACAAAAAACGGCGGCGGCCATCGGGGCATAGCGGGGGAAAAAGGCGGGCAGGATAAAGGTGAAAACAGGATCGGGGAGCGATGCGCATGGGCCTGCAGGCGATCATCATGGCGGGGGGAGAAGGGGTGCGGCTGCGGCCGCTGACGTGCAGCCTGCCCAAGCCGCTGGTGCCCCTGCTGGGGGAGCCGTGCATGGGCTATGCCCTGCGGCTGATGCGGCAGCACGGCATCACCCGGATCGGGAGCACGCTGTGGTACCGGCCCAAGTGCATCCGGGATACGCTGCACCGGGGGGAAAGATGGGGCGTCAGCCTGCGCTATTACGAGGAGACCGTGCCCCTGGGCACGGCGGGCAGCCTGCGGATGGCCATGAACGAGCTGAAGGATACGTTTTTCGTGCTGTCCGGGGACGGGCTGACGGACTGCGATCTGACCCAAGCGATGGCCTTCCACCGGGAAAAAGGGGCCGTCGCCACGCTGGTGCTCAAGCGGGTGGGGATCCCTTTGCCCTACGGAGTGGTGGTGACGGACGGATCGGGGCGGATCACCCGCTTTCTGGAAAAGCCCGCCTGGGGCGAGGTGGTCAGCGATCTGGTGAACACCGGCATCTATATCCTGGAGCCGGAGATTTTTTCCCACATTCCCGAAGGGGGCATGCCGGATTTCGGCAAGGATGTGTTCCCGGCGCTGGTGCGCTCGGGGCTGCCGGTATACGGGTATGAAACGGACGGCTACTGGTGCGATATCGGGGATCTGCGGGCGTACCTGAAAGCGCAGCAGGATCTGCTTTCGGGCCGGGTGCGCCTGCCGCATCCCGCGGGGGTGGACCCCGCCGCCCGGGTGGACCCCGCCGCCGAGATCGGGGACGAATGCTGGATCGGCCCCGGGGCGGTGATCGGGCCGGGGGCGCGGGTGATCCGCTCCGCGGTGGGCCCGGACGCCGCGGTGGGCGAAGGCGCGGTGGTGACGGACAGCTGCCTGTGGACCCGGGCGGCGGTGCGAAGCAAGGCGCGGGTGGCGGGCAGCGTGCTGTGCACGGGCGCGGCCGTCCGTTCCGGGGCGGAAACGGGCGAGGACTGCGCCCTGGGCCCGGGGGCCGTCGCCGGCCCGTACGCGGTGCTGCGGCCCGGGGTGCGGGTGTGGCCCCATCTGAAGGTGGCCCCTGGGGCGGTGGCCGCCCGGAACGTGGTGACGGAGGATGTGGCCGCGCCCCAGTGGAGCTCCGCCGGGGCGGCCTGCACAGACCCCGGGGACGTATGCGCCCTGTGCAGCGCGTACCGGAAGGTGACGGGGGCGCAGCGGGTGATCGTGGGCGGGCCGGACGGGGCGCTGCGGTCCCTGGCCGAAGGCGCGCTGGCTGCCGCCGGGGCGAAAGTGTTCGGCGCCGGGGAGGTGAGCTGGCCCATGCTGCGCACTCTGATCCGAGCGCTGCGGCTGGAGGGCGGCGCCTATGCCGGGGGCGGCGCCCTGCGCTTTGCCGACCGTCAGGGAAGGGCCCTGTCCGCCCGGCAGCAGAGCGCCGTCAGCGCCTGCGTGCTGCGGCAGGATCTGCCTCCGGCGTTCGACGGATCGGGAGAAGTGACCCATCTGTCCGGGGCGGAGGCGGTGTACCTTTCCGCCCTGCTGCCGGGGGACGCGGGACGGGAAACGGCGCTGCCGGTGCTGGTGTGCTGCGCCAGCGGGCCTTTGCGGCGCCTGGCGGCGGAAGCGCTGCGGCGCATGGGCGTAACCCAGGTGCGCACGGCGGAAGGGACGCCCCTGCCGGAGCCGGGGGAAACCGGCTTCCTGCTGACGCCGGACGGGGAAAGCGTGTCCCTTTTCACCCGGGAGAGGGTGTACGCCCCGGAGCAGACGGCGCTGCTCAGGCTGCTGCTGCTTCACCGGGAGCAGGGGAGACTGTACGATCTGCCGGGCACGCCCCGGGCGGCGCAGGAAATTTCAGCCCTGCAGCCGCCGGACGGAAGCGACGCCTGCGCCCGGCAGCGCACGGCGGCGGAGGACGGATTGGCCTCCATGCTGCTGATCTGCCGCTTCCTTCGGGAAAAAAGCCTGGATGCGTGGATGGCGGAAACGCCCAGGACCCATCTGGTCACCCGGGAGATCCCCTGCCGGACGGAGGACAAGGGCCGGGTGGTGCGGCAGCTGTGGCAGACCGCGCAGACGCCCCATGTGCTGGGGGAGGGCGTGCGCTTTTCCCATCCCCGGGGATTTGCCACCGTGGCGGCGGACGCCCACCGGGGCGTGGTGCGGATCACCGCCGAGGCGGGGGACACGGAATTCGCCCGGGAGCTGTGCGATCTGTACGCCGGCCGGGTGCGCGCCCTGACGGAAGGAAGAAAAATGGCGGAAACGGAAAAAAACGCCCCGTTTCCGACTTGACAAGACGCGGCGGGGCGCATATAATAATACCGTTGAAGCATCCTGGGGTGTTCGCCAGCGTTCTGTTTTTACCCACATTTCATAAAACGGAACCCGGGACAGGTCGTCGGATGTCATGCCCCCGTGCCATGCACGCCAGGGGACGGCAGAAGCTTCCGCTGGGCACCGGCCTGCTTAACATAGCGGGTGAAAAAATAGAGGGCAGCGGCACTTTGGGATACGACGAAGAACAGGCCCGTGCTGTAAAGCACAGGCCTGTTTTTTGTATGTAATTCCGCGTTTACTGATCGCCGTATCCCCGGGGATTCTGCTTCTGCCAGTTCCAGGCGTCGCGGCACATCTGCTTAAGATCCCTTTTCGCCTGCCAGTGCAGGATGTCCTTCGCCCGGGAGGCGTCGGCGTAGCACACGGCGATGTCGCCGGGGCGGCGGGGGGTGATCTCGTAGGGGATCGAAAGGCCGTTGGCGTCTTCGAATGCGCGCACGATGTCCAGCACGCTGTAAGGGGTGCCGGTGCCCAGATTGAAGACCTGGACGCCGCTGTTTTTCAGGGCGTAATCCAGCGCCGCCAGATGGCCCTCCGCCAGGTCCATCACGTGGATGTAATCCCTTTCCCCGGTGCCGTCCCGGGTGGGATAGTCGTTTCCGAACACCCGCAGGTGATCGAGCTTCCCGGAGGCCACCTGGCAGATATAGGGCATCAGGTTGTTGGGGATGCCGGCGGGGTCGTCCCCGATGCGGCCGCTTTCATGGGCGCCGCTGGGGTTGAAATACCGCAGCAGCACGAAGGAACGGGAGGGGTCCGCCTTGGCAACGTCCGTCAATATCCGTTCGCTGATCCACTTGGTCCAGCCGTAGGGGTTGGTGCAGCCGGTGGGGAAATCCTCCCGCAGGGGCATTTCCTGGGTGACGCCGTACACCGTGGCGGAGGAGGAAAACACCAGCGCCCGGCAGCCGTATTCCGGCATCACCCGGCACAGCGTCATGGTGGCGTCCAGGTTGTTCTGATAATAGTCCAGGGGCTTTTCCACGGATTCGCCCACGGCCTTGAGCCCGGCAAAGTGGATCACCGCGCCGATGGGGCCGTGGTTTTCAAACACGGCCTTTACGGTGTCTTCGTCCGTGCAGTCGCCGATGATCAGGGGGGCCTTTTTCCCCGTCAGCGTTTCCACCCGCCTGAGGGCTTCGGGGCTGGAATTGCTCAGGTTATCCAAAACCGCAACGTCGTACCCGGCGTTTAGCAAAGCCAGGGCGGTGTGGGAGCCGATATAACCGGCGCCGCCGGTGAGCAGTACGCGCATAAAAAGACCTCCTTGCTGTTGATCGGTTTCATTATAAACGGCGGCGGCGGGCGTGTCAATGAAGAAAGGGGGAATTTGCGCCGGCGGGGCGAATATGATACAATAAAAAAAACGGCGGAGCGGAGGGAGAACGCGTGGGAAAAAGAATCAGAAAACGGGCCCACAAAACCGGCTGGCCCGGCAAACTGCTGATGCTGCTGCCGGCGGGCTGCGCGCTGTTTTATCCCCTGTATCTGGCGGTGCAGCTGGATACCGTCGGGGAAACCTGCGCGTTCCCCGAATGGCCGGAGGCCTTCGACGGGCTGAAGCTCGTGTTCCTGTCCGACATTCATTACGGCGCGCTGTTCCCGGAAAAAAGGGTGCGCCGGCTGGCGGAGCGGGTGAACGCGCTGGAAGCGGACGTGATATTGCTGGGCGGGGATTACGGCGAGGATTCGGACGGCGCCATCGCCTTTTTTGCGCTGCATCCCGATTTCAAGGCCCGGCTGGGGGTGGCCGCCGTGGTGGGGAACCACGACCGCACGCTGCCGGAAGAAAACCTGAATAAGCTGACGGCGGCCATGCGGGAAAACGGCGTGATCCCCCTGGTGAACGACGTGTGGACGCTTACCAAGGACGGGCAGACCGTCGCCTTCGCCGGGGTGGACGATTACTACAACGGTTTCCCGGATTTGGAAAAAGCGGAACGGCTGTCCGCCGGGGCGGACTTTACGGTGTTCGTGCCCCACACGCCGGACATCCTGCCGCAGACGTACGAAGCCCCCGGCGGGCCGTTTTACCGCCTGGCCCTGTGCGGGCACACCCACGGGGGCCAGGTGGCCTTGTTCGGCCATAGCCTGCATTCCTCCAGCGACCTGGGGGACCGTTACCGCTCCGGCTGGTACCGCGAAAACGGAGCGGATATCCTGGTGAGCAACGGAGTGGGCACGTCGGTGCTGCCGGTGCGGCTGGGGGCCAGGCCCCAGATCCATCTGCTGACCATGAAGCATGAGTGACGCGCCGGCCGAAAAGGAAGCAAGGATCAGATGAAGCAGTCCATCGAAAAAATGACGGCCAGGATCTCCCGCATCCTGGACGGAAAGGTACGGAGCGCCTGGCTGTATGGCAGCGTGGCACTGGAGGATTTCCGGCCCGGCTGGAGCGACATTGATCTGCTGGTCCTTACGGAGGGGCGGATCACGCCCGATCAGGCCGGCGCACTGCTGACGCTGCGGCAGGCCATGACGGAGGAAGAGCCGGAAAACCGGTATTACCGGGCCGTTGAAGGGATCATCGCCGACGAAGCCGAATACCGGACGGCTTCCTTCACCCGGCTGGTTTATTGGGGCACCAGCGGCCAACGGATCACCGACCGCTACGCGCAGGATGCGTTTTCCGCCTTTGAGCTGGCGAAGTACGGGCGGTGCGTCTGCGGCGACGGGGACAGGAGCATTTTTGCCGCGCCGACTGCGGAGGAAATGGAGGAAGCGGTCAGGCGGCATTACGATACCGTTCGCCGCTGCGCCGTCCGGACGAACGAGAGCCTTTATTCCTGCGGATGGCTGCTGGATATTGCCAGGTGCATCTATACCTTAAGGCACGGCGGCGTCATATCAAAAACGGGCGCCGGCGTCTGGGCGCTGAAGGAACACATCTTTGAGGAGGAAGAGCCTCTGCGGAAAGCCCTGACGGTCAGGCGGGAGCCTATGGCGTACAAGGACAGGGACGATGTGAAGCAATGGCTGAAGGGGCTGGGTCCCACGGTGCAGCGGTACGCGGACGCGCTGGAAAAGGAACTGAGGAAGCATGCTTCCTGATGCGGAAAACCCCCGCTGTCTGTTTTTATTCAGGCGGCGGGGGCTTTTTCGTTCCGGATTATCCGATCACAAAATCCTGCAGGGCGGCGCGCAGCTTTTCCGCGTCCGCATCGGGCATATCGGCGGTATCCAGGGTCATGCCCTCCCGGGCGGAATACATCATGGCCAGGATGCCCAGGGTGGATTTGGGGTCGATGCAGTATACGTGGGAGCGCAGGAAGATTTCCTGCGGGAACTGCTTGCACACGTTGCTCAGCGCCTCCGCGGCTTTCATGGAATCGACGCGAATGGGGATCAGCATGGGGATCCACGCTCCTTTCCCGGGTATCATAGCATGATCCGGGATCCTGCGCAAGGCCCCGGTATTGAAAAACGGGCGGCGGTATGATACAATCATCGGGATGTAAAGGGGGAGGATGAGAGCATGAACGTGGTATGCCTGGATCTGGAGGGCGTGCTGGTGCCGGAGATCTGGATCGCGTTTTCAAAGGCCAGCGGGATCCCGGAGCTGAAGCGCACCACCCGGGACGAGCCGGATTACGATAAGCTGATGAAGTGGCGGCTGGGCATCCTCAGGGACCGCGGGCTGGGCCTTAAGGAGATCCGGCAGGTCATCGAGACCGTGGACCCCATGCCGGGAGCAAAGGAATTCCTGGACGCGCTCCGGGAGATCACCCAGGTGATCATCCTCAGCGACACCTTCACCCAGTTCGCCACGCCCCTGATGAAGAAGCTGGGCTGGCCCACCATTTTCTGCAACACCCTGGAGGTGGCGCCGGACGGCATGGTGACGGGGTATAAAATGCGGGTGGAAAAATCCAAGCTGGCCACGGTGCGGGCGCTGCAGTCCGTGGGCTTTGATACCATCGCCGCCGGGGACAGCTATAACGATCTGGCCATGATCCAGGCCAGCAAGGCGGGGTTCCTTTTCCGCAGCACCGAGCAGATCAAGCGCGATCATCCGGAGCTGCCCGCATTTGAGGAATACGGCGAACTGCTTTCCGCCATCCGGGCGGCGCTGTGACGGGAGGAATCGTGGTGACAGGCGGCATTGAACTGGTGATCAAGATCGGGTCCATGGCGCTGATCCGCCGGGAGGACAACGATATCGACTATAATAACTTCGCCCGGCTCAGCAGCGAGCTCAGGCCCGGGATGCTGCTGGTGTCCTCCGGGGCCACGGAGATCGGGCGGCTGGATTATTTGAAGCGCACCGGGAAAGCCCTGGGGGGCGACCCGGAGCAGAATAAAACCGATTATTCCGCCCAGGGCCAGGCCGTGCTGATGGAGACCTACCGGCGCTTCATCCGCCCGGAATTCGGGGTGCGCCAGGTGCTGGTGGAGCACAATCATTTCAACGACCCCCAGAAGCGGCAGCACCTCTTTGGCCTTTTGCAGCGGGCGGCGCAGCAGGGGGCCATCCCCATCATCAATTACAACGACTGCGTCAGCGACGAGGAAAACCGCAAGATGGAACTGACCTCCCTGCAGGCCAGCCATCCGGACACCCCGGTGGTGGAGTGCGTGGACAACGACGAGACCGCCGCCGTGATCGCCGAGCTGGTGCGCACGAAAAAGCTGATCCTGCTCACCTCCACCGAGGGCATCTACGCCGACCCCCAGGACCCGGCCACCCTGGTCCGGGAGATCACGGCGCCGGACGCGGAGCGCCTGGAAAAGAAGGTGCGGGACTGGCAGGGCCACTGCGTGGGCGCGTCCCGGGCCGGGGCCAACGGCGCCGGGGCGAAGCTGGAATACGCCCTGCGCTCCGCCCGCACGGGGGTGGAGGTGTACATCGCCAACGCCCGCTATCCCATTGAGAAGATCCTTTCCGGCGCGGTGAACCGCACCCGGATCGCCATTGTATGAACGAAAGGAAGGAACATGCCATGATCGACCCCCGCTACGATACCCAGCTGCTCATCGAAGGCCACGACCTGGACGAAGACGAGATCCGGGATTATTTCCTGGAAAACCTCAAGGGCGACTGCCTGCTGGCCGTGGGCGACGACGAACTGATCAAGATCCATTTCCACACCAACGAGCCCTGGGAAGTGCTGAAATACTGCGCCACCCTGGGCGAGATCCACGATATCGTGGTGGAGGATATGGACCGTCAGTCCCGGGGACTGCCGGGCTGAAACCGGGGAAAGGCGGCAGCCTGATTGAAAAGGGAATACTACGGCACCGTCCTGAGCCTGATCGGGATGGTGTTGAATATCCTTGCCTTCCATTCCAGAAAGAAGCGCACGCTGCTTCTCCTGCACACGGCGGCCACGGGTTTTCACATGTGCAGCTATGTGTTTTCCGGCGGCGGCATGGGCATTTACCTGAACGCCGTGTTCCTGGTGCGCTCGCTTTCCTTCCTGAAGGCGGAAAACAAACCCCAGGCGGAAAGAAAAAACCTGTATTTTGTGATCTGCGTTTCCTGCGTGGGGGCGTACGTGCTGTTTCTGACGCTGCACCGCCCGGCCGCGGCGGACGCGCTCTGGAGCCTGATCCCCGTGATCGGGGCGTTTTTCGGCACCTATGCCTTCGTGCAGACGGATATGATCGCCCTGCGCCGGATCAAGATGGTGGATTCGGTGTCCTGGTTGCTGTACAACGGCCACGTGGGCGTGGGCGCCCTGGGCGGCTTCCTGGGAGAAGTGTTCAACATCGCCGGCATGCTCCACGCGATCTACCGGGATAAACGGGAAGGGAACGGAGAGTAATAAAATGCGGGGGGACCGCTTTTGCGTCAAAAGCGGTCCCCCCGCGCCCCCTCCGAAAACCGACTGGGGAAATCTACAACAAACCTTTCTGTTTTATACAGCCGCCTTTCTTGGAAAGGGGGTACAGGGGGAGAACCGTTCTTTGGGCTCCAAAGAACGGTTCTCCCCCTGTTTTTTTGTTTTTATCCGTTATTCTGCGCTTCCACCAGGCGGACGCCGCAGTACTGCTGGCGCAGCTTGGGCTTTTCGATCTTGCCGGTGGGGTTGCGGGGCACTTTGGCGAAAATGATTTTCCGGGGCCGCTTGTAGCGGGGCAGATCCAGGCAGAAGCGGTTCACCTCGTCCTCGGTGAGCTCCATGCCCTCCTTGACCTGGATGATGGCCGCGGCGATCTCGCCCAGCCGGGGATCGGGCAGGCCGATCACGGCCACGTCGTGGATCTTGGGGTTGGAGGCCAGGAAATCCTCGATCTGGACGGGGTAGAGGTTTTCGCCGCCGGTGATGATGACGTCCTTTTTGCGGTCCACCAGGAAAATGAAGCCTTCCTCGTCCTGCTTGGCCATGTCGCCGGTGTGCAGCCAGCCGTTGATGAGGGTTTCGGCGGTGGCCTTGGGATCGTGGTAATAGCACCGCATGACCCCGGGGCCCCGGACGCACAGTTCGCCTACCTCGCCCTGCTGAACGGGCTGATCCTGCTCGTCCACGATCTTGCATTTCCAGCCGAAGCCCGGCACGCCGATGGCGCCCACCTTGCGCACGTTCTCCATGCCCAGGTGCACGCAGCCCGGGCCGGTGGATTCGCTCAGGCCGTAATTGGTATCGTACTTATGATGGGGAAAATACTGCAGCCAGTGACGGATAAGGGATGGGGGCACAGGCTGGGCGCCGATGTGCATCAGCCGCCACTGGCTGAGCTGGTAATCGTCCAGCTTGACGTCGCCGCGGTCGATGGCGTCGAGGATGTCCTGCGCCCACGGCACCAGCAGCCAGACGATGGTGCAATGCTCGTCGCTGACGGCCTTCAGGATCCATTCG
>JAFZQK010000077.1 GCA_017620455.1 Clostridia bacterium | reverse complement strand
GCCCTGGCTCAGGTTGGCCCCGTCGCCGGTGAGCATGGTCTCGTAGCCCTGGGGCAGATGGCGGATGAAGAAATCTGCGTTGGCGATCTTGGCGGCGCGCCGGATCTCCTCGTCCGTGGCGTCCAGCTTGCCGTAGCGGATGTTATCCCGCACGGTGCCGGTGAACAGGTGGGTATCCTGCAGCACCATGCCCAGGGACCGGCGCAGATCGTCCTTTTTGATCTTTTCGATGTTGATGCCGTCGTAGCGGATCTTGCCGTCCTGGATGTCGTAGAAGCGGTTGATCAGGTTGGTGATGGTGGTTTTGCCCGCGCCGGTGGAGCCCACGAAGGCGATCTTCTGCCCGGGCTTGGCGTACAGCGATACGTCGTGCAGCACGGTCTTTTCCGGCACGTAGCCGAAATTCACATGCTCGAACACCACATCGCCCCGAAGCTCGGTATAGGTTACGGTGCCGTCCGCCTTGTGGGGATGCTTCCAGGCCCACATGCCGGTGCGCTCGGGCGTCTCCACGATATTGCCGTTTTCGTCCTTCCGGCAGCGCACCAGCTTCACGTAGCCCTGGTCTTCCTCCACCGGTTCGTCCATCAGTTCAAAGATCCGCTCCGCCCCGGCCAGGGCCTGCATGATGATGCTGAACTGCTGGGACAGATTGGAAATGGGCTGGCTGAACTGGCGGGTGAAGGGCAGGAAGGCGATCAGGGTGCCCAGGGTGGCGGCATTATTGACGATGAAGATGGAGCCCACCAGCGCCACCAGCACGTAAATGGCGTGGCCCAGGTTGCCCATGATGGGCCAGAGCATGCTGGCGAAGGTGTTGGCCCGGGTGCCGGCCACGCGCACGTCCTCGTTTTTGCCGGTAAATTCATCGATGGATTTTTCCTCGTGACAGAACACCTGCACCACCCGCTGGCCTTCGATGGTTTCCTCGATATAGCCGTTGAGGGCGCCCACGGCCTTCTGCTGGGCGGCGAAGCTGGCGCCGGATTTTTTGCCGATGGTGGTGGTGATCTTGAACATCAGCGGCGTCAGCGCCAACACCAGCAAGGTCATCCAGATATTCAGATTCAGCATAAAGGCCAGGGAAAGCAGGATGGAGAGGGCCGAAGACACCGCCTGGGGGAAGGCCTGGGAGAGAAATTCCCGCAGGGTGTCGGTGTCGTTGGTGTATCGGCTCATGATCTCGCCGTGGGTCCGCTGATCGAAATAGCGGATGGGCAGATCCTCCATGTGATCGAACATTTCCTTGCGCAGATGATTCAGCGTGCCGGTGGACACCATCATCATGATGCGGTTGGATAAGAACTGCGCCGCGGCGCCGGCCAGATACATGGCCAGCAGGAGCATGAGGAAAGAAAGATACGGCGTCAGATCCACTTTCAGGTTCTGGGACGCCTGCTCCACCAGGGGCGTAAGATACCCGTCCACGGCGGGCTTCAGCAGGAAGGTGCCGGTGGCGGAGGCCGCGGTGCTGATCAGGATGCAGCAGGCCACCAGGATCAGCTGCTTTCTGCTTCTTCCCAGGTAGCGGATCAGGCGGCGCAGGGTGTCCTTGGCATTTTTGGGCTTTGCGATGGCTCTCGGTCCGCGCGGCGGCATATCAGGCCACCCCCTTCTGCTGGGAAGTATAGACTTCCCGGTAAATCTCGCTGCGCTGCATCAGCTCTTCGTGGGTGCCGAAATCCTTCACCCTGCCTTCGTCCAGCACCAGGATATGGTCCGCATCCATGACGGAGGAAATGCGCTGGGCGATGATGAGCTTGGTGGTATCCGGCATCTGGGTGCGCAGGGCCTGGCGGATGCGGGCGTCGGTGGCGGTGTCCACGGCGCTGGTGGCGTCGTCCAGGATCATGATTTTGGGCTTTTTGAGCAGGGCCCGGGCGATGCACAGCCGCTGCTTCTGGCCGCCGGAGACGTTCACGCCGCCCTGGCCCAGATCGGTGTCGTACCCGTCGGGGAAGGAGCGGATGAATTCGTCCGCCGCGGCGGCCTGGCAGGCGGCGGTGATTTCCTCGTCCGTGGCGTTTTCATCGCCCCAGCGCAGGTTGTCCCGGATGGTGCCGGAGAACAGCACGTTCTTCTGCAGCACCATGGATACCTGGTCCCGCAGGGCGTGGATGTCGTATTCCCGCACGTCTTTGCCGCCCACCAGCAGCCGGCCCGAGGTGACGTCGTACAGCCGGGGGATCAGGCTGACCAGCGTGGTTTTCGCCGAGCCCGTGCCTCCGATGATCCCCACCGTTTCCCCGGAGCGGATGGACAGGTTCACGTCCGTCAGCACCAGGTTGTCGGGATTGCCCTGGTAGGAAAAATTCACATGATCGAATACGATGCTGCCGTCCCGGACGTCGTTTTGCGCGCCTTCGGGGCTCACGATGTCGGGCTGCTCCTCCAGCACCTCGGAAATGCGGGCGATGGAGGCCCGGGAGAGCACCAGGCCCACAAACAGGAAGGAAAACATCATCAGGCTCATGAGGATCTGGGTGATGTAGGTGATGAAGGCGGTGAGAATGCCGAAGTCCATCTGGCCGCTGATGATCCGCTTGCCGCCAAGCCACAGCACCGCCACGACGGAGGCGTTCATCAGCACCGTCATAATGGGGCCGTTCCACAGCACGATCTTTTCCGCGGCCCGCTGGGCGGCGGTGACTTCGTCCGCGGAGGCGGCGAACTTTTCTTTTTCATGCCGGGCGCGGACGAAAGCCTTCACCACCCGGATGCCGATCAGGTTCTCCTGAATGGAGGAATTGAGGCCGTCGTATTTTTTCATCATCACCTGGAACCGGGGGAAGGCCATGCGCATGATGACCACCACCGCCACCGCCAGCAGGGGAACGGATACCGCCAGCACCGTCACCAGGGAGGGCTGCAGCCGCAGGGCCCAGATGAGGGCCATGATGAACATGATGGGAGAGCGCACGGCCATGCGCACCAGCATCATCACCACGGACTGCACCTGGTTCACGTCCGTGGTCAGGCGGGTGACCAGGGATGCGGTGGAGAAATGGTCGATGTTCTTAAAAGAAAACCGCTGTATATTTTCAAACAGCGCCTGGCGCAGATTCCGGCCGAAGCCCAGCGCGCCTTTGCTGCTCAGGTAACTGCCCAGGAAGCCGAACACCATGGAAATCAGGGCCATGGCCAGCATGATGCCGCCGTAAAGCAGCACCTGGGAAATCTCGCCCGTTTCCTGGCTGTGGGGGATCGCCTTGTCGATCAGGGTGGCCGTCATGATGGGAATGGTGGTCTCCATGGCCACCTCGCCGATCATGGCGACGGGGCAGAGAATCAGATGCTTTTTATATTCCCCGGTGCAGTTTTTCATGATCTGCGTGAATTTCACTTGTCTTTTTCCTCCTGTTCCCGGATTTTCCGGTTCAGCTTCCAGATGGTCAGGTGGCGGCAGCTTTCGTCCGCCAGGTTATCGAACATTTTCTCGCAGGCCCGGCGGAAGGCCTCCACCTCGTCCTCCGTCATGCCGCGGAACATTTCCCCGTCCAGCTGGTCGAACCGGCGGTGGTTCTCCTCGATCCGCCGATCGCCCGCTGCCGTGAGGTACAGCCGGTTGCGCCGGGCGTCCTTTTCGTCGCTCTCCCGCCGCACATAGCCCGTTTTTTCCAGCCGTTTCAGGCTGGCGGCGATGGAGGCGGGGGTCACGTCCAATTCGTCCGCCGCTTCCTTCTGGGTGCATCCCGGGTGGGACCGCACGTATTCCAGCAGCCGGGGCTGGCCGGGATGCAGCCCCGAATCGGCCATCAGCTCCCGGGCCTTGATCCGCCGCAGCAGCTCCAGCCGGTGCATGGCCCCTACGGCTTCCCAATACGCCATACCGCATCTCCTTTCAAAAAATCAAGCGGTTGATAATCAAACGTTTAACATTATATGCGGACGGGATGAAAAAGTCAATGGAAAATGAAAAAAAGGGGATTTCTCCCCCTCGGTTTTCCGTGAAAAGGGGGAACCGGACCGGTCCCCCCGGAAACATTCCCATATCATTTCAGCCAGAACGGCGCCAGGGGCAGCCCGTTTTCCCCGAAAAGGCGCACCACGCCGTAATCCCGCCAGGCGTAGCGCGCCTGCACGGGGCGGGGCACCCGGGGGGAGGAAAGGAACAGCTCCCGCCCGTCGATCACCGTGTCCGCGTGGCAAAAAATCCCGTCCTCTCCGGCGATCTCCAGCAGGAATTCGCCCTGGCCCCGATCCCGGACGGACTGATCCAGCAGGATGTGCATAACGCCGTTTTCGGTGTATTTTTCCGTGACCCGGGGGGCGCGGGGAGCGTCCTCGCCGTAGACGACCCGGCGGGCGCAGTCAAACAGCCTATCGCCCACCACCCGCTTGTTGGTGGGGTGGATGTTGTCGAATTCCCCCTGGTCGATCAGGACCGCCAGACCGGTGCGGGCCGTCTGATCGGCCACCCGCTGCTGGGCCAGGCGCAGGGGCGGCCAGGTCATGCTGTCCTGTTCCGCCGCGCCGTCGATCCACATGGGAAGCTGCACGTTCAAAAAAGGCAGCGTATCGCATTCGAACAGCTCCCGCAGCCGCAGGATGAAGGAGGAAAGCAGCAGATCGTAGCGCTGGGTGCGCCAGGTGTCCTCCTCGCCCTGGTAGAACAGTACCCCCGTCAGCGCCGCGGGGACGAGCCTTTCCATCATGGTGTGGAACAGCCCGTGGGGCCGGAAGGGCGAGCCCTCGCCCACCGGCGGGTTCCAGGGCGGGCAGGGGCCGATGACGGCGTTGATTTCCTTCGATGTGTACTCGGGGTGCGCCTTTTTCAGCTGATCGGCCTTCTTGGCCCATTCGTCCAGGCCGCTGAAAAACGCGCCTTCTTCTTTCAGATAATCCTCCATGGATTTGCCGGCCCAGCGGTCGTCGTATTCCTGCATGTAGCGCCGGCCCTCGGCGGTGCGGCCCAGGGCTTCCTCGTCCAACCAGCAGGTGACGGAGGTGCCGCCCCAGTAGCAGTCGATGATGCCCACGGGGACGTTCAGATGCCGGTGCAGCCGCATGGCGAAAAAGTAAGCCACGGCGCTCATGTCCCTCGCCTTGCCCGGGGCCACGGCCTGCCAGCGGGCGGCGCGGTTGGCCTGCTCCGTTTCCGGGCCCGGGCGGGCGCACTTGGGCACGTTGAAATACCGGATCAGCGGCAGATCGTGGGTTTCGATCAATCCGGGGCCCTCGTCGGCGTTCTGCAGCTCCAATTCCATGTTGCTCTGGCCTCCGGCCAGGTACACGTCGCCGATGACCACGTCCTTGCAGACCACGGACGCGCCGCCGCAGGCATAGGTCAAGGTGCACTCTTCCTGGGCGGTCTGGGGCGGCAGCCGCAGCAGAAAGCGGCCTTCCCGGGCCGGGGCGGTATCCTTTCCCAGCACGCGGCCGAAGCGGTCGCGCAGTTCGGCGGTGACGGCGGCGCCCTCCGGGGCGGTGCCGAACAAACGGATCTCCCGGTCCCGGCACAGCACCGCGCCGTCGCCGAAAAGCGGTGAAATTTCAAACTGGGGCGTCATGGCATGACCTCCAAAAAATGGGACGTGCGGGAAACGCACGCCCCGTCAGCTTTACTGCGCCGCGGCGGGCAGCTTGTCGTAGCCACCGTAGGTGATGATGGCGTCCACGATCTCGGGGAACACGAATTCGCCGGTCCTGCGGTTCAGGATGCCGAAGATCTCGCCGTCGCCGGAGAAGGCGGCGTTGTCCCACCAGACGCAGGGCAGGTTCCGGGCGCTGGCGGAGGCCACGTAAAAGGCCGTCCAGTCCACCCGGGCCTGGAGATTGTTGCCCTTGGTCATGGCGCCGAATTCGCCGATCACCACGGGCACGCCCTGGAGGATGAAGCGGTTGTAAACGCTGTTCATGAAGGTGACGATCTCGGTTTTCATGGCGTTGTTGTTCAGGGTGAACGAGGTGGTGCCCTTTTTGTTCAGGGCGAAATCGTAGGGGGTATAGGCGTGGATGGACACGATGATGCGGTTGTCGGCGGTGTCCTCAGGCAGGAGGAAGGTATCCCGGGCGGCGTTGCCGGGGGCGGCGTCGTAGGCCGGCACCATGAGGTAGCGGTCGGCGTTGTTGCCGCCGGAAGCGCGCACCGTGTCCACGAACAGCTGGTTCAGCCGGTTCAGGCAGTCCTCCGCGTCCCGGCATGCGGGGATGACGGGATCGAGATACCATTCATAGCCGGTGTCTTTGAGCCGGGGCTCGTTCATGGCTTCAAAGATCAGCCGGTCGTCGTAATCCCGGAAGCGCAGGGCCAGCTGGCTCCAGATGGCGGAAATATACCGGGCGGATTCGTCGTAATGCTCGGAAGAGGGATAGAACTGATACTCGTCGTGATGGATGTTGAGGATCACGTGCAGGTCCTGGGCGATGGCCCAGTCCACCACCTCCTGCACCCGGGCCAGCCACCGTTCGCTGATGTTGAAATCCGCGTCCACGTGATCGTGCCAGGAGACGGGGATGCGCACGGTGGAAAAGCCGGCTTCCTTCAGGGCGATCATCACCTGCTCCGTGGTTTTGGGCGCGCCCCAGCTGGTTTCCACCGTCATTTCGTCGGCGTTGCGGTTCCAGTCGCCTTTTTCGGCGTCGAAGGTGTTGCCCAGGTTCCAGCCCACGCCCATGGATTTGAGGTAATCCATGGCCTCGTTTTCGGGAATGGGACGCTGGGTGATGGTAAGCTCGGGCACGGTGGCAGCGGCGGCTTCCGCGGGCTCCGCCGTGCAGGCGGACAGCCAGGAAAGGCACAGGGCGAGGCAGACGAAGACGAGGGCGATGCGCTTCTTCATGGGGGATCCTCCTTTTATTTCAGATGTTCTTTCAGCGCGGAAATGATTTCCTGCGCGGCGGTTTCATGGCTTTCCCGGCTGGGGTGCATGCGGCTGCCGTTGCTGCGGGCGGGGGTCAGGGCCAGATAGCCGGCGTTGGGATCGCCGCTGTCCCGGACCGCCTGGCGCAGCACGCTTTCCAGCTGGTTCCCGCACAGGCCGTAGGCCCAGAGGATGTACGCGCCGGGGTTGCGCTTCCGGGCCATGCGGATCAGCTCCGCGGCGCGGCAGCGGATCTCCCGGCGGCAGGCGTCCTGCTCCGGGAGGGGGATGCGGTCGAAGGCGGAATTGTCGTTGGTGCCCAGGTTGATGATCACCGCGTCGGCGGGCTTTTCCCCCTCCGGGGCGGGCACGTCGCCGCCGGGGATCACGGCGCAGAGCCGGTCGTAGATCCGTCCGATGCGGCTTTCGGGATCGTTGTCCCAGCTGCGGGCGGCGCCCCAGCCGCCCAGGGCGATCACCCGCTTGTCGGCGCCCAGGGCCTCGGACACCAGGGTGGGGAAGGCGGGCATATGGGAAATATACACCATGCGCCATTCCGCGCCGCTTTGGGGGCCCATGCAGCCCTCGCCCACGGTGAGGCTGTCGCCGATGAATTCCAGCATCAGCTTCCTTTCCGGCGCGGGGGTGATTTCGCCGTCCGTTTCCAGGGCCTCCAGGGTCACGGGGCCGCTTTCGTCGTAGCCCGCCTGGGTGTCCTTGAGAACGGTGATCTCATGAGCCACGCCCTTTTCCATGCCGGAGAGAAGCGGATACAGGTGGGTGCCGGGCAGCAGCGGCAGCCGGGCCACCGGCGCGCCGTCCGCCATCACGCCCAGCCAGGCGGCGTGGGCCGTATGGCGGGAGGTGACTTCGGCGGCGAGGTACGTGCAGTCCAGAGTAAAGCGCACGCCGGCGCCGCTCCACCACAGCTGGTTTTTTTCTTCCTTGGGGTCGTGCCGGCCCAGGGGGGTGCATCGCGGGTCCGGCAGGGGGATGCGGTTCATTTTTTCATTCCTCCTCGGCTTTCAGGGTATAAAGCACGCTCTGGGCGTCGCCCGGGCGCAGGGGGCATATGAGCCCCGATCGTATCAGCTCGTCGCCGCCGTAAACCTCGTTTGTTTCCAGGACGCGGTAGCGCTTTTCGCCGTCCAGGCCCCGCAGCCGCACCAGGGGCGGGGGCGTGTTTACCTGGCCCAGGGCTCGCACCAGGGTGAAAATCGCCTCCGTCCGGTCCGGGGAAACGGTGATCCAGGCGGTGTCGTTGCCCTCGAAGGGGGAGAGCAGACGGTACAGCCCGCCCCGGGCGCGGGTTTTTTCCGTGGCCCGGGCGTAGGCGATCTGCCTGCGCAGCGCGATTTGCTCTTCTTCCGTCAGCTTCCGGGGGTCCAGCTCATAGCCGAAGCACCCGCCCAGGGCCACGGCGAAGCGGCTTTCCAGGGGGGCGGTGCGGCCGGTCTGGTGGTTGGGCACGGCGCTCACGTGGCTGCCCATGGCGGAGGGCGGCAGGAACAGGCTGGTGCCCCACTGGATGCGGCAGCGCTGCAGGGCGTCCGTATCGTCGGAGCACCAGAACTGGGGCACGTAATACAGCATGCCGGGGTCGAAGCGCCCGCCGCCGGAAGCGCAGCCCTCGATGAGAACCTCCGGAAAGGCGCGCACCAGCCGGTCCATCACGGCGTACAGCCCCAGGATGTAGCGGTGGGGCAGCTCCCGCTGCATTTCCGGCGGCAGATACGCAGAGCCGACGTTGGTAAAATTCCGGTTCATATCCCATTTGAGGTAAGCCGCGCCGCTTTCCCGCAGGGTATCGGACACGGCGCGGAACACGAATTCCTGCACGTCCGGGCGGCTCATGTCCAGCGTCAGCTGGTGCCGGGCGGTGATGGGCTCCCGCCCCGGCACGTGGATGGCCCAATCGGGGTGGGCGCGGTACAGCTCGCTTTCCGGGGAGACCATTTCCGGCTCCATCCAGATGCCGAACTGCAGCCCCAGGGCGCGGATCCTGTCGCCCAGGCGCCGAAGCCCGCCGGGCAGCTTTTTCCGGTCGGCCCCCCAGTCGCCCAGGGAGGTGCTGTCGTCGTCCCGGCGGCCGAACCAGCCGTCGTCCATGACGAACAGCTCCACCCCCGCCTTGGCGGCGCATTCCGCGATGGACACCAGCTTTTCTTCGTCAAAATCGAAATACGCCGCTTCCCAGCTGTTGAGCAGCACCGGGCGGTGGGCGTTCACCCACCGGGGCGGCAGCAGATGGCGTTCCCACAGGCGGTGGAAGGCGCGGCTCATGCCGCCCAGGCCTTCTTCCGAATACACCAGCACGGCTTCCGGCGTCTGAAAGGCCTCGCCGGGGTCCAGCCGCCAGATGAAATCCCGGGGGTTGACGCCCAGGCTCAGGCGGGTGGAATCATTCTGGTACACCGAGGCGCGGGCGGCAAAATTGCCGCTGTAGATCAGCGCCGCGCCCAGGGCCTCGCCGGTATCCTCCGTGGTCTCCTTCCGGGCCAGGGCCAGGAAGGGGGACTGCTGCAGGCTGCTGGCGCCGCAGAGGGTGGACACCCCCTGATGCCCAGGCACCAGCGGGCGGCGGTACACGGCGCGCTCCCGGGCCCAGGAGCCGCTCAATGTGATCAGGTCCCACCGGCTGTCCGGCAGGTCCAGGCACAGGCTCTGCGCGTCGGTGAGGGCTGCGGGGGCGCCGCCGCCGTTCACGATCCGGGCGCTGCGGACCACGGCGGGGCTGTCGTCGAACAAGGTATAGAGCAGCTCGGCGCGCAGGCCGGTCAGGGCGTCCGCCAGGGTGACCCGGAGGGTTTTGCCGTCGCTTCCGAAGGTGGCGGGCAGGCCGTCCAGCCCGGGCTTCGCGTCCAGCGCTTCCGCGCCGGAAAACCGCAGGTCCGCCGCCCAGCCCTTTCCGGGATATTCCGCCGTCAGCGCGCCTTCTCTTTGGTCGCCCAGGCCTTGGACGGGGTATTCCTGGGGCAGCCGGTCCAGCCCGCATTCCTGCAGGTGGAAATTGCCCGTGTCGCCGCTGCCGGCGGCCCGGAGCACGCCGTCCGGGTGGAAGGAGGAAAGCCGCGGCCCGAAATACAAATGGGCCAGGGCGCCGCCGGGCATGACGGCCATGATGTAACTGATATTGCCGTTCCGCAGATGCAGGAGGCCGTTTTCCTGAAGGATCTCCGTCATTTTGCTTCCTCTTTTCAGAAGGGCGGGTTCCGGCGCATCACTTCCAGCGCCATCCGCCCGTTGTGATAGGGGCATTTCCAGGGCTCCACGATGGGCTCGTCGCTGCCGGGGGTGCCGTCCTCGTGCACGTACCAGTACCATTCCGAGCCGGGCCGGGGATCCCGCATCACGTTTTGAATGTAGGCCCATTGCTGCAGCACGGCGGCTTTGTAGCGTTCTTCGCCGGTCTGCTCCCAGGCGTTGAGGAAGCCCAGCAGGGCTTCCGCCTGCACCCACCAGATGCGTTTGTGGTTTACGACGCCCCTCTCGCACTCGTTTTCAAATCCGTGATCGGTGAAGGCGGCGCGGAAGGTGTGGTCCGCCATGGCCAGGAGCAGCGGGCGGATGCGGGCGGTGAGGGCGGGGTCGGCCAGCGCGGTCAGCGTCCGGTCCGCCAGCCAGGAGGTCTCGATATCGTGGCCGAAGGAGTGCAGGTCGATGAGGGAATGGTATTCGTGATCGAAGAACACTTCCTGCCGGCGCTTTTCGGGGTTCCAGATCTTTTTTTCCAGCAGGTCCAGAATGAAATACAATTTTTCCCTTACGTCCGCCCGGGGGCAGGCTTCGTACAGGGCGGTGTACCCCTCCATCACGTGGAGCAGGGTATTCATGGTGCGCACGGCCATGACGCCGTTTTCGCTGAGCTTTTCGTTGCTTTCAGGCCGCCAGTCGGCGGTAAAGGCCTCCAGATACCCGCCCGCGTCCCGGCAGCGGCTTTCGATGACATCGTAAAGGCGGAATGCCCGCTCCAGCGCTTCCCGGTCGCCGGATGCCCGGTAATAGGCGGACAGGGCGTAGATGGCGAAGGCCTGGTTGTAGGTGTGCTTGGTGCCGTCGGCCACGGTGCCGTCGGCGTGCAGCGCCCAGTAAACGCCGCCGTTTTCCTCGTCCGTCATGCGCCGCAGCATTTCATAGGCGTGCTCCGCTTCGCACAGCAGCGCCCGGTCCTCCAGCGCCAGGAATGTTTCCGAGAAGAACCACAGGATGCGGCTGTTGAGGATGCAGCCCCGGTCGGCCTCCGGATGGCGGGTCAGGTCAAAGTCCACCAGGCCCACGTATCCGCCCCGTTTATCGTCCCGCAGGGAACGCCAGAAAGGCAGGATGTGTTCTGTCAGCTCTTTTCGTACTTCCTGGGCAAGCATCGGCGCACCGTCCTTCCGCGGGGGATATATATAAGATATTATATATCAGTTTTTTCCTTTTTGCTACCCCCCGGGCCGGGTGCGCAGGGAAGAAATTATTCCGGCTCCCGCTGTGCGCCGGGCGGTTTTTATGGTATACTCAGATAAAGGCACGGCGGGGAAGGAGGCGCGGGGCACATGGCGGCAAAGGAGAGGGTGATCGGCCTGGCGGCCCACGTGGACGCCGGGAAAACCACCCTGTCGGAAGCGATGCTGTTCCTCTCCGGCGCGGTGCGCCGCCAGGGACGGGTGGACCGGGGGGACGCCTTCCTGGATACGGAGGACATGGAAAAGGAGCGGGGCATCACCATCTTTTCCAAGCAGGCGATGCTCACCTGGAACAAAACGCCCCTTACCCTGCTGGACACCCCGGGGCACACGGATTTTTCCGGGGAAACCGAACGGGCGCTGGGGGTAATGGACGCCTGCGTGCTGCTCATCAGCGCCACGGACGGGGTGCAGGGGCACACCCGCACCCTGTGGCGGCTTCTGCGGGAATACCGGGTGCCGGCGTTCCTGTTCGTGAACAAAATGGACGCCTTCCGGGGCGACCGGGGGGAATTGATGCGCCGAATCGCCGCGGACTTAGGGGACGGCGCGGTGGACATGGAAGCGCCGGACGGCCAGGAGCAGATCGCCATGCTGGACGAAGGATGCCTGGACGTGTATCTGAAGGAAGGCAGCATCCCCGACGCCCGCCTGCAGCGCCTGATCCGGGACAGGCGGCTGTTTCCCTGCTATTTCGGATCGGCGCTGAAAAACGAAGGGGTCGGGGCGCTGCTGGACGCCCTGGTGCGGCTCTGCCCCGAAACGGAATATCCCCGGGAATTCGCCGCCCGGGTGTTTAAGGTGGCCCGGGACAGGCAGGGGGCCAGGCTCACGTTCCTAAGGGTGACGGGCGGGGAGATGCACACCCGGGACCTGCTCTCCCTCCGGTCGGAGGACGGGGAAATCCTGTGGGCGGAAAAGGCGGCGGAGCTGAGGCGGTATTCCGGGAAAAAATACGTGCCGGTGCCCGCGGCGGCGGCGGGGGAGATCTGCTGCGTGGTGGGCCTGAGCCGCACCGCTCCCGGGGACGGCCTGGGGGCCGAGGAGAGCCGGAAGGCATCCACAACCCAGCCCTGCTATGCCTGCCGCCTGGTGATTCTGGACGGGACGGACGTGCACCGGGCGCTGGATTACCTGCGGGCGCTGGAGGAGGAAGAGCCGCTGCTGCGGGTGGAATTCCTGGCGCAGAAAAAGGAGATCCGCATCCACTCCATGGGGGAAGTGTACCTGGAGGTTTTGCAGCGCCAGTGCCGGGACCGCTTCGGCATGGAAGTGGCGTTTGCGGACCAGGGCGTGGTATACCGGGAGACCATCGAAAACGCCGTGGAGGGCGTGGGGCATTACGAGCCCCTGCGCCACTACGCCGAAGTGCACCTGATGCTGTCGCCGGGGGAGAGGGGCAGCGGCGTCGCCGTGTCCACCGCCCTGTCCACGGACGATCTGGCCCTGAACTGGCAGCGGCTGATCCTGACCCACCTCCGGGAAAAGCAGCACCTGGGGGTGCTGACGGGATCGCCCATCACGGATGTGAAGATCACCCTGGTCAACGGCAGGGCCCACCTCAAGCACACCGAGGGCGGGGATTTCCGCCAGGCCACCTACCGGGCCGTCCGCCAGGGGCTGATGAAGGCGAAAAGCGTGCTGCTGGAGCCGTATCTTTCCCTGGAGCTCACTTTGCCGGAGGAAACATTGGGCCGCGCCATGAGCGATATCAGGCAAATGGGCGGGGAGTTCGACGCGCCGGAAGCGGCGGGGGAAGGCACCGTGCTGCTCCGGGGCCGGGCGCCGGCGGCGAAGTGCGTTTCCTACGGCCGGGAGGTGGGCGTTTATACCCGGGGCCGCGGGCGGTTCGCGGCGTCCTTCTTTGCGTATCTGCCCTGCAGGGAGGCGGAAAAGGTCATTGCCGGGATCGGCTACGATCCCCGGGCGGATCTGGACAATTCCCCGGATTCCGTGTTCTGCGATCACGGGGCGGGGATCCAGGTGCCCTGGGATGCGGTGGAAAGCCGCATGCACCTGCCGCTGCAAAAGGAGATCCGGGAAAGCCGCCCCAAGGAGGAAGCGCCCCGGGCCGCGGCGCCGGTGCGCTACGGCGGCACCCGGGAGGAGGACGAGGAGCTGCTGCGCATTTTCGAGCGCACCTACGGCCCCGTGAAGGCCCGGCAGCTGCTCTCCGCGCCGCCTCCGGCCCCCGCCGGGGAAACGCCCCGGGAGAAGGCCCAGGAAAAGCGGGAAATACTGCTGGTGGACGGCTACAACGTGATCTTCGCCTGGGAAGAGCTCAAAGAAACGGCCGAAGAAAGCCTGGACGCCGCGCGGCTGCAGCTGATGGACCTGATGTGCAATTACAGCGGCGTCACCGGCAGGCACGTGATCCTGGTGTTCGACGCCTACAAGGTGCCGGGCGGCGCGGGATCGGCGGAAAAATACGCCAATATCTACGTGATCTACACCCGGGAGACCCAGACCGCCGACGCTTACATCGAAAAAACCACCTATCAGGCGGGGCCGGACGCCAACATCCGGGTGGCCACCTCCGACGGGCCGGAGCAGATGATCGCCCTGGGGAACCGGGCGCTGCGCGTGTCCGCCCGGGAATTCAAGCGGGAAGTGGCGCAGGCCCAGGGCAGCATCCGGGAATTCCTGGACCGGCACAGCCGCTTTCACGATACCCCGGCGCTGGAAAAGGCCTACAAGGCCGCCTGGAAGCAGAAGCGGGGCGCGCCGGACGGCGCCTGAAGCGGCGGGCGGGGACGCGGCGGCCGCCGGCGGAAAAAAGTTTTTCAATTTCCGACTATACAAAACGGCGAATCTGTGCTATGATATTCAAGGCTGATTATATCGTACCGTACCCAAGAATCGGATAAGGGGGCTCTGCACATGAATGGAGAAGTTCAGGAAGTCGTCGCCACCGTGACAGAAGCGGCGAAAAGCACAGTCAAAGCGGCCGAAGCGTCCGGAGGCGGGCAGACCGGCCTGATTATCGCCGCTGTCGCAGTGGGCTATCTTTTCTTTGCGATCGTGCTGTGGAAGCTTTTCCAGAAAGCCGGCGTCGCGCCCTGGAAGGCGCTGATTCCCGGACTGAATATCATTTGCCTGTTCCAGATCATGAGCGATACGGACAGCTGCTGGGGCATGATCCTCACGGGCGTGCTGGTGCTGTTCCTGTGGTATATCGTTCCCGTGCCCGTTCCCAAGCCGTCGGATCCCAGGGCCGTGCAAGCCCTGGTGAAGACGCTGCTGCTGTTCGCGGGCATTGAGATCTGCTTCGGCTTCCATATTTTCAATTCCTGGAGCGGCGCGCCGCGCTTTGACAAGTCCGAGGCCTTTGCGGTGGGGCTGATCCTGCTGCCCTTCATTTTCTACCCCATCCTGGCGTTTGACAAATCCAAATATCACGTATACTGAGATTGAAGGAAAACCGGGGGCCGCTTTCGATGAAGCAGCCCCCGGTTTTTGTTTGCCGGTCATTCTTCTCCTGTTACCGCGAAATATTCCATCCGCAGGGAGGGTTCCACCCGGACCACGAAATGCGCGCCGTCCTGGGCCATGTTGCGGAAGGTGAGATACCGGCTGCCGTCCTCGGCGGTGATGGCGCTCCGGGGCGTCAGGCTGTCCAGCTTCTCCGCCAGCGGGGGATTCACCTGCGCAACGAAGGCGCGGATCAGCGCTTCGGCGGATTGCAGCGTGTCGGCGTCCGTCTCCGCGGCGGGCTCCTCTTCCGATTGCAGCCACAGGGCCGTCAGGTTCTGCAGCGACAGCAGCCTTCCGTCCTCCGCGTAGGTGCACAGATAATCCTCGCCCACGTTGGTGATGTTCACGTTCACGCCTTCCTCCGAGATCCAGCCGCCCAGGGATGCGTCGGGGTGCACCGGAAAGCCCTGGCCTTCAAGCAGGCTCACCGTCTGGCCGATCCATTCGTCCCAGGCGTCCTCGTCCAGGCCTTCCGGGCTCTCGCCGTATTGCTCCCTGATCCAGTCCCAGAAAAGCTCCACCCCGTAATCGGCGGGATTGAAGGGCTTGACGCGGCTGGCGCCGTAATCCGAAACGGTAAAATCGAATTTGACCGCCACTTCGCGCGCGGCGCCGTCCCAGTACACGGACTGCACCTGTATTTCACCCCGCGCGCCGGTCAGCCGGCCCTGGCTGTCCAGGGTCAGATCCGCGTCCACCCCCTGCAGCTTCCATTGAACGGTGCCGTCCGTCAGCGCCTGGGTCACGGTGATATAATGGTCAAAGGCAAAGCTGTCGTCCTCGATGACGGCGCGGTCGTAGCCGCCGGAGAACCAGCGGTTGGACAGGTATCCGGCAGCCGCGTTCAGGGCGCTGACGGCCAGGGCGGGGATCTGATCCCCCTTCAGCGCGATATGCACGGCCGCGCCGCCGTCCGTTTTCTCCGCGGTCAACGCGCCCTCCGGCAGCATCGGCTCCAGCTGCGCCGCCAGCAGGCCGCCCAGCTCCGTCAGGGCGTCCAATTGCACCGTGCGGCGCAGAAGGGTATTCTGGGCGGCGTCGGTGGCGGTACGGTACGTGCCGGGATAGAAGGCTTCCATGACGATGATGTCTTCCTGATCGGCGATGATGGTCCAGCCGGTTTCCCGCTGGGAGCCGTCCGCCCGGGGGGTGAGCAGCTTCAGCCCGTAATAGGACCGATAGCCGTCCTGCACGTAATGCAGCTGCATGGTCTTGAACTGCTCGCCGTCCAGGGCAAAGGTCGCTTCGCCCTTCACGGTGACGTTATGGGTGTTAAAAAGCAGGTCGCAGCCGCTTTTCCACAGGCCGTTCAGGGTGCTTTCCGCCAAAGCCGCGGATACCGCGAGGATCACGCACAGCACCAGCGCCGCGGGCAGGAGCAGCCGTTTCAGATGACGTTTCATATCGTTTGTCCTCCTGTAAAAATAAATAGGATCACAATCAAGTAAACGGCGGCGAGCCGGAAAATCTTCCAGGGTTTAGAAAAAAAGTAAAAAACGGGCGTATCACGCGGATACGGGACAAAAAAGGGCCGGCCTTTCGGAAAAAGCCGGCCCGGTTTGCGATGCGCCATCAGGGACTCGAACCCGGGACACCCTGATTAAGAGTCAGGTGCTCTACCAACTGAGCTAATGGCGCACGGGGTACGGGGGTTATATTAGCACGCGCAGGCCGGGTTGTCAAGGGATATTTTCGCCGGTTTCCGCTTTTTTTCCGTCGGGCTCGTCGCACAGGGACCGGAGCAGCGCTTCCACCTCCGCAAAGGAGGACGCCCGGTTGATCTCCGTGCGCACCCGGGCCGCGCCCCGGCGGCCGAAGGTGTACCAGGAAAAATGCTTGCGCATTTCCAGCAGGGAGCTCTTTTCCCCTTTCCACGCGGCCATCTCCCGGGCCTGGCGCAGGGCGGTGTCCACCGCCAGGGAAAAAGGCGGCGCTTCCCAGGGCCGGCCGTCCAGCGCGGCGCGGATCTCCCCGAACACCCAGGGCCGCCCCAGGGCTCCCCGGCCCACGGCCACGCCGTCGCAGCCCGTGACGCGCAGGCATTCCAGGGCGCTGCTTCCGTCCGTCACGTCGCCGTTGGCGATGACGGGGATCTTCACCGCGGCCTTGACCTCGCCGATGGCGGGCCAGTCCGCCTTGCCGGAATACTGCTGCATCCGGGTGCGGCCGTGGACGGTGAGCCCGTCCACGCCGGACTGCTCCAGCAGCCGTGCGAAGGAAACGGCGTTTTTGTGGGCGTCGTCCCAGCCCAGGCGCATTTTCACCGTGACGGGGAGGGACACGGCCTTCTTTACGCTCTCCACGATTTTTCCGGCCAGCGCCGGGTCCTTCATCAGGGCGGAGCCGCTTTGCCCGCCCACCACCTTCTGGGCGGGGCAGCCCATGTTGATGTCGATGCCGGTATAGCGGCCCATGGCCTCCAGCTCCGCGGCGGCCCGGGCGAGATAAAGGGGATCGCTGCCGAAGAGCTGTACGGAAAGATCGCCTTCCTCCGGAAGCCTTTCCAGCAGGAAGCGATAGGCGTTCCTGTCCCGGGGCGCGGTGAGGAACCCCTGGGCGCTGACCATTTCCGTAGTGGCGGCGCCGCATCCCCATTCAAAGCAAAGGCGGCGGAACACCTGATCCGTGATCCCCGCCATGGGCGCCAATGCAAGTATCGTGCTCAAAGGGCGTTCCTCATTCTTCGTTGATGATCTTGTTCAGCGTCATGTTCCGGATGTGCCACTGCCCGTTTTCCCGGCTGAGCAGCACGCTGTACTGGGCGCTCTGCCATTTGGGGGTCAGGGATCGGCCGGTCTGAGCCATGCCTTCCCGGGCGGAGGATTTGATTTTTCCGTCGATGGCGGGGATCCGCTCGGTGACGGTGGCCCGGGCGGAATCGTCCCAGGGCCAGCACCAGAAGGAATCCAGGCTGATGCGGTGGTCAAAGCCGGTGATGGTATAATACGGCTGGTAATCGCCCTGGCCGGCCAAGGCTGCCTGATACTGGGAGTCCCGGTCCAGGTACGATCTGGAAAAGTAGGCGTCCAGGGATTCGTCCGTGCCCATCATGATCACCTGGGCGCGCTTGGCCATGCCGTCCTTGATGATGATATAAATGTTGGTGGCGTTCATGGAAAAATAGAACGCCGTGGTCATCAGCCCCAGCACGCAAAGAAGCAACAGCAGACGGGTGGCCACATACCAGATCAATCGACGCAGATACTTCACGGGCACCTCCGAATCAAACAGCGCTTCGCCGGGGACGGCAATTTATTATAGCACACCGGGCGATGAAATGCTATCCCCGCCATAAAAACGATCCTGCCCCGCGCTTTCTTCCCCGGGCCCCGGGCGCCGGCGGCGGGAAACCCGCTTGTCAAGGGGAATTTGTTACGGAATATTAAAAACTGTTCAAAATTTCAGCACGCTTTTTTTCGGGGAAAAGCGCGGGATAAGGCTGTGGAAAAGGAAGGGGACGGGACAAATTCTGATTGTGGATAACTTGGCTTTCCGGGAAAAGTTATCCACAGAAAAAGGGCAAAGCAAGGAAAGACGGGGATTGAAACGGGGAAAAGTGTGGATAACTCTGTGGATAATGTGGAAAAGACCGGGCCGGCAAAAACCGCATAAAATCGACAGGACTATACTGTATATGCACCGGGCCCGCCCCGGAAAACGCCGGTTTTCGCTGAATGGGCGATGAATATACTGCATAAGCCCATGCAAAAAGCAAAAAAACGCATGTGGATAATCCGGGGCGGAAAAGCAAATGAAAAAGTTTAGAAATATTTGATTTGACAGCATGACGCCCCGGCGAAGGCCATAGGCTGGAGGGAGGGAGGCGGTGGGCGTGGGACGGCAGATGAAAAAATGGGGAGGCGTGCTGCTGATTTTTGTGCTGGCGGTGGCGGCGGCGCCCCGGAAAGCGAAGATGGCGGTGCCGGCCCGGCCGGTGGGCCAGGCGGAGGGCGTGCTGGCCGGGCGGGTGATCCTGGTGGACCCGGGGCACGGCGGCAGGGACGGCGGCGCCCGGGCCCGGGATACGGGGACCTGGGAAAAGGAAATCAATCTGCAGACGGCCCTGGCGCTGCGGGACGCGCTGGAGGAGGCCGGCGCCCGGGTGATCCTGACCCGAGACGCGGATCGGCAGTACAGCGATAACAAGCGGGAGGACCTTACCGCCCGGCTGCGCCTGGCCCGGGAAAACGGGGCGGAAATGGTGATCAGCATTCATATGAACGAATACCGCAGCCGCCGGGAATCCGGCCCGCAGGTGTTTTACCGGGCGGGCCGGGAGGAAAGCCGGCTGCTGGCCGGGGCGCTGCAAAGCAGCCTGATCCGGACGCTGGCCCCCAAAAAGGAGCGCGCGGCCATGGCGGGGGATTACTTCATCCTGTCGCTGGACGTGCCCTCCGTGCTGGTGGAGTGCGGCTTTCTCAGCAATCCGGAGGAAGAAAAGCTGCTGCTGACGGCGTCTTACCGCCGCAGGATCGCGGAGGCCCTCCGGGACGGAATCATCGAGTATTTTGAGCTGACGAATTGAAAAAGGCCCGTTTCCGGGCCTTTCAGGGTGTCGACAAAGTCGACACCCTGCGAAAGAAAGGCCGATAACCGGCGGCTTCCGTAACACAGTATTAGGTTCAAATCGGTGAAAACGGAATGATTTCAGGGCTTGCGGCGTGATTTCGGTCGCGCCGTTTACTTTGCCATCAGTTCATGGATCGGGATGAAGCCGATGTACTCGCTGCGGAAATGCTGTTCCCTCTGTTCGCTGCTTTTGTCAGGCGCGCTCACATAGATCGTGTGGAAGAGCCGTTCAGGCGTCGGGGTCCGGGCGCGTACCTTTTACCGGAGGTGGAAAAACTGGCAAGGGAAAACGGCGCAAGGATGGTTTTGACAAGTGCGGGCGACAGGAACATCGGCTTTTTCAAAAAGAACGGTTATTTGCTCAGCGGTGAACTCAATGATGTTTCCCAAGCATAATACTTAACAGCATCCGAAAAAAATCTCCGCCCTCTGCCTTGACCCTGCTGCAGAGGCAAAGCGTAACCTATGTTTGATAAACCAACAACAGAAAAATCAACAAATCTGATTGACAAAGACTGGCTGGATAGGTTAAAATTAGTTTGGTGAAATATACTTTTTTTCCTTTGCCGACCGCCACCTGATGTGAAAAATGATGAACAGGCGGCTGAGCGACGTGAAACACAGAATTTGTCATTTTACTGAGCATCCGTGAGAAGTACAACGAAAGCAGCCGATTCTGTCTGCACAATCGGTATAGTCAGTGACCATTCGCTGGCCGGTTGACGAATCGTAAAGTTTCGTTCCCAACTCGATCCTGAGAGAAAAGTGTGAAAGCGCCGGTGCCGGAACCGTTAAGAGAAAGGGGAACTAATCATGAAAAAGAGATTGCAGCGGCATCTCTCTATTCTATGTGTTGCGATGATGCTGACCGGCATTCTGCCGGCGGATGTTATCTCGGAAAGCGCGGCGGAGCCGGAGACTGTGGTCACGGAGAGCTCCGTGACCATGCCCGAAGCGCCCGCCGATCCTGCAGCGGAGGGTACTCTGGCCACGGATCCCGTTTCTGCGATTGATCCGGAATCGGTGGAGCCCGCTCCGGACCCAACGCCTGCCGAGCCTGCGCAGGAGGATGCCGGCGCCGAGACTGACCAGGAGGTCAAGTCCAACGTGGCGACGCCCCAAAAACCAACGCCGACCATACCGGTGGACGCCACCCTGAACGTGGGCGATTCCGTCAATGGTAAGATCAAGGAAGACGGCACCAGCGTCATGCGCCTGACCGTGGCGAAGGCGGAGGATCTGATCCTGTCCGCCAAAGGCATGGAACTGTGGGTGGAAGTGCTGAATGAAAAGACTGAAGAACGGAACCGTTACACCAGCAAAGACGGTTCCCTGCTTGTGCATTGGTCTGCCAAGAAGGGCACTTATCTTCTGACATTCGGAGCGATGAAGCAGAACGCGAGCGGCTCTTTTACCGTGCGTGTGTTGAACGAGGAAACTCTGCTGGCGCTGGAAAATGCTCAAGAGAAGCAGGAGGAGCAGCCTGCGGAGGAAACGGCCTCCGCAGCCAAGGTTGAAACTAATGAATCCGCTGCCGGGACTGAAACTGAACCCGAAGCTGAGAATAAAAAAGAAACTCCTGCCGATCCGCAGGAAGCTGAACCTGCGCATGTGACCAACCCTGTCAGCGCTGCCTCTGACGGGCACCCCGTGTCTGACGAAGAGCCCGCCGCCGTAACGGTTGTGCCGGAACAGTCTGCTGAGGACGAGCAGCCCGCCGAGAAGACGGAGCCTGCGTCTGACGAAGCGTCCGCCGCCGTAACGGTTGTGCCGGGGCAGCCCGCTGAGGACGAGCAGCCCGCTGAGAAGATGGAACCCGCGTCTGACGAAGAGCCCGCCGCCGTAACGGTTGTGCCGGAACAGTCTGCTGAGGACGAGCAGCCCGCCGAGAAGACGGAGCCTGCGTCT
>JAFZQK010000076.1 GCA_017620455.1 Clostridia bacterium | reverse complement strand
TCCCCGGCCAGTTCAAGGAACTTCCGGGTAAACATCCAGTCCCCGGAAGCCGGCGCGTCCAGCGTATAACCGACGTCGAAAAAGATGACTTCCTTGTCTTTCAGCAGATTGATCATATTTTCCTCCCGGGTCAGTTCTCTTCCAGGATTCTTAATCCTTCTCTGCAGTCCTGGCCCAGGATCTCCTGGGTCTTCATGAAATCATGCCGTTCATTAAGCCGGTCCTGCACCTTCAGGAAATCCTTCTTTCCGTGCTTCCTGATATACATTGCCTGCGCCTTGGCTGCGTTCGCGCCGTCGTTCGACGGAATATAGAAGCCCTTTTCACAGGATTCGAGGCTTTCGCACTCGTAGCAGCCGTCAATTCCTTTCTCTGCGCAGCATTTCGCGTTGGGGCATATGCCGTCCGGAGTAACTGTCGCGAATGAACAGGTGTTGTATGCGGTCCTGCAGGAACCGCACCACTCTGCCAGGAAGCAATGGTTGCAGGAGAAACCGCAGTATGCGACGGGGTCGACTCCCTTCCGCGCGTTTTTGCACAGCCTGTTTTTGATACGCTGCATTGCCTCGATATGCATGATCCAGTGCCTGCTGAATGGCATTCTGATCAGCCCCCGGACGTCCTTTCCGCACCAGTAGCCGATCAGCCACTCCGCGCTTTCCTCCCGGCTGACCGCGCCCAGCCGGCGAAGCCGCTCCTGGTCCTCCTGGGAAAAGCGCCGCTTCAGATCCTCGTACCTAAGGGTGCGCAGCCACCGGTCCGTGCTTTCCCGCACGGCTTCGGCATAGGCCTGCAGCCCGTCCACGTTCAGCGCCCGGGAAAAGGCGGCGATCTCCTCCCCCGCCAGTTCGTTGCCGGTGGTGATGATGGGCGACCCCGTTTTTTCCAGCCAGCCTCCCGCGGACAGCACGTCTTCCCGCCCGCGGATCAGGGGATTCACCACGATATCCTCGATCCTGATGATGTGCCAGATGGAATAGGCCACCGTTTTGCTGTGATACCCTTTCGCGCCCGGAAACGGCTGGGCGCTGTAATCCGCGTCCCGCAGCGTTTCCCGCCAGCGCCGCACCTCCGCCGCCAGTTCCTCCCGCAGGGAAAGCAGCGCATCGATGCCCTGGGGAAAGGTCGCCTTTTTCAAAAGGGACTGCATTTCCTTGTTCTGATCAGCCCATGCCCTGTTCATGCCGCACCTCTTTTCCGCTCGCTTGTCCGACGGGATCGGATGGCGTCAGCGGGCCGTCCCCGTCCTGTCAATTTTTGGTTTCTCCCACGGTTTCATTATAGCCCGCGCCCCGCCCGCCGTCAACCGTCAAACCGTCGGAAAAAAACGGGGGCAGCACGCCCCCGCCTTCAAAGGATTCAGTTTTTCACTTCCGCGTCCGGCGGATTTTCCGTCAGCGCCTCCAAAAGGAGCTGCAGCTTCACATAGCCGGTCTTTCCGTTGACGCTCAGCTTCACCCATCCGTCCCCGACCTCCAGGATTTTCACCCGGACGGCGGCGTTCTGTTTTTTCTGCCCGTCGCTATCCTGGGCCTCCTGCCGCATGCCGGGCTTGCCGCGGCTGCCGGCGCCGTCGGCGCCGCGCCGGGCCTTCGCCTGCCTGCCCGCCGTCGGGGCCGCGGGGGTTTCCTTTTCCGTCGGAGCCGCGGGCGCTTCACTTTCCGTCGGCGCCGCGGGCGTCTCGCCCTCCGGGATCGCTTCGTTCGGCTGCTCCGCGCCGGGAGCGTCGGGGGTCTGCGCCGGCTTTGCCGTCCTGCCGCGCCCGCCGTTTCCTTTCCGGGCGGTCTGGGCCTCCGTCTGCCGGGTGGCGCTGCTCACGGCGTCCGCTTCCGTGACGGCTTCGGCGGACGCGCCCAGCGTCAGGCCCAGGCACAGAGCCGCGATCAGGAGCATACTGATCCATTTTTTCATTTTTCATCTTCCTTTCTTTTTTGTCTCTGTCAATCCGTTTTCCGCGCGCATCCGCGCGCTTCCCCATCGGGGGTTTTCCCCCTCCGGCAATTCCCATGATACCCATGAACCTTTAAGTATCCTTAAAGCGTGGAAAACTTTTGCCCCCGAAACGGTTGACAAGAACCGCCCCTTCCGCTATAATATTTTTTGCTGTTTGCGGCATGCGGTCGTGGCGGAATCGGCATACGCGCACGTTTGAGGGGCGTGTTCTGAAAGGAGTACGGGTTCAAGTCCCGTCGACCGCACCAGGAAGCCCGGAGGATACCGTCCTCCGGGCTTTTTCACGCTCATTTTTTGTCTTTTTTTGCAAAGCCATGAAAATACTGGTGCATTTTCTCCCACATTATGCTATACTGGGTGTGGATCCAGAAAACTGGAATATCTGTTCGTTCCCCATAAACCATCATTCAGGAAAGAACGTCTCCCCGAACGACAAAATTCCATAGCGCGTTTCACTTCTTCCCCCCGACAGTCAAAGAAAGGATGGATGATGCACCCATGAAACGAACGTCTCTCCGCCTGGCCGCGCTGCTGACAGCGCTGCTGATGCTCCTGTCCGCGGCTCCCGCAGCCCTGGCCGTCGACAATAACAGCACCAGGAACCTGCCCGGCTGTACCAACGAAGACGCCGCTATTCGCAACAACGGCAATCACTTCTGCTTTGCCGAAGTGAGCGATCCCACCTGCGTGGACAGCGGCACCGTCTGGTGGTACTGCGTCTACTGCGATGAGATGGTGCTGGAGGAAACCCTGCCCGCCCTGGGCCATGACTGGAGCGGCGAAAAGGTGCTCCAGGAGCCCACGTGCACCACGGATGGCCAGGCCTACCGCATCTGCAACCGCTGCGGCCTGGAGGATTACAGGACCATCCCCGCCCTGGGCCACGACTGGCAGCCCGTAGACGCCGACAACGCCACCTGCACGGAAGGCGGCCTGCAGTCCTACTACTGCCGCCGGTGCCAGGCCGTGAAGGAAGAGAACACGCCTCCCCTGGGCCATCTGTGGGACGGCGGCACCGTCACCAAACAGCCCACCGTGGAGGAAGAGGGCGTGCTGACCTACACCTGCCAGCGCGATCCCAGCCACACCAAGACCGAATCCATCCCCAAGCTGAATCCCCAGCCGCCCACCAATCCCCCGCCCGTCACCGATTCGCCCACCCATCAGCACCAGTGGAGCGATTGGTTCGTGGAGGAAAAGGGCAACTGCGTGAAAAAGGCGCTGCTGCGCCGCGTCTGCTCCTGCGGGGCGGAAGAATACAAGTACGGCGATTACGGCGACCATGACTGGGGCGAATGGCAGCGGGTGAAGGAGCCCGGCCCCGGCGTGGAGGGCCTGGAGCGCCGCATCTGCAAGATCGAAAGCAGCCACGTGGAGGAAAAGACCATCCCCGCCACCGGCCCCGCGGAGCCCCCGAATCCCAGCCTCTCCCTCGTCCTGCGGATCACGCCCGGCGAAGAGCAGGCCGTTTACCACGACAACGACAATATCTCCCTGCAGACCATTATCACCAACACCGGCAACGTGCCGCTGTATTTTCCGAATTACTTCTCCCTGCCCTTCGACTCCTTAATCGGCATGTATACGACCATGCTGGCCCCCGGCGAATCCGCCACGGCAAACCATCTTCATACCGTGTACGATAACAACGGGGGCAGCTGGACCGGCGGCCGTGTCGCCGTGGCGTTTACCGATCCCAACGACGCCGGGCAATACGATTCCATAAGCGCCGCCCAGAGCCGGGCTTCCGCCGTCACCTCCAATGAGGATTGGGTGAGCGTCATCCTCACCCCGGACGTGGCGGAGGACGGCCACGGCGCCGTGCTGGAATGCCTGAACGGGCCGGAAAGCGGCATCGGAAAGCGGGTGGAGGGCGCTTCGCTGCCCCTGCGGTTTTGCTTGACCAATACCGGCAGCGTCTCAATCCGTCTGTCTCTCAATGACAGCGTCTACGATATCAGCGCTCCCAACGGCATGGTGGACGGCAAATACTCCCTGGATCCGGGCCAGAGCATGTATTTTACTGTGCCGCATCAAGTGAAGGCCCAGGAAGTGACCGACGGCGTTGCCACCGACCCGTCCGGCTGGTTTGTCACATATGCATACCAGAAGGACGGCGGTCAGTGGGCGTTTGATGACGCTACCGCCACCGTTCAGATCCCCCTGACCTACCCGGACGGCACCGTTCCGGAGGAAGCGCATCCCCAGCTGACGCTGATCTACGAAGGCGACAGCGACGATAGTTACAATCCCGTCACCAAGGAAGTGCTGGACTTTGACGATTGCGTGTGGGCGGACTACACCTGCATCAACTCCGGCAACGTGCCCCTGAAGCTGTCCCTTCGCGTCAATTCCGGCGGGAGTGTCGATTGGTATGACAAGGAGAAGGTGTATTATCCCAGCGAAAGCCTGGGCGTCCTGGGCGTCGGCTACTACTCCCCGGTGGGCAGTTACCTGAAAACCGGCACCGAGACCGCGGAGCTGGCGGGCACCGCCACCGTCTCCTTCTACTTCGTCGGCCTGGATCCGGTCACCGGAGCGGAATTATGCCAGTCCAACGAGATCAACCGCACCTGGAAGGTGGCCAAGCCCGGGCCCGAGCCCTGGCCCATCCCCAACGAAAGCGCCATGACCATCACCCAGTTTGAATACTCCTATTCCTCCGATCCCAACGGCTACGTGCTGGGCGAGCCCTACGAGGTCTGGGCCGTGGTGGAGAACGTGGGCTGCGAGCCCGTGGACGGCCACACCGTCTACTTCCCCCGGGAGGATAAGACCGATTCCTTCCCCGGCACCATGGAGCCCGCCGATACCCTGTGGTGGAACGTCGAATGCAGCACCGTCACCGAAGCGGACGTGGCGTTGGGCTACATTTACTTCCCGCCCCTCATTCTCACCTGGACCGATCCCGTCAGCGGCAACGAGATCTCCGTCATGTCCGAGCCGGTGAAGCTGGACGTGATCGACGATCCCGGCCTGGTGCTGGTCAAGACCATCAAGAACCTGCCGGAGCGTGGCCACTTCATCGCGGGCGAGACCATCCAATGGCAGGTCAGCATCACCAACAACAGCAAGGAAACCTTTACCACCGTCACCGTTTTCGACAAGGGCGAGCAGATCGGCTACTTCGAGGAGATCGCCCCCGGCGAAACCAAGACCGTGGACGTGCCCGATTACCTGGTGGACGAATACGACGAAGCCACCGGCGAAGCCTGTAACACCGCCACCGCCTCCGCCTACGACGAGGACGCCGACTGGCACATGTATTTCAGCAATGAGAGTAAAGCGCCCTGCGGCCCCTGGTCGCCCATCCCGCCCGTGGTGCCTCCGGAAGATCCGGAGCCCAAGCCCCACGAGGATCCCCTGGTCCCCGCGGTGGAAGAGCACGTGGGCGCCATGGTGGTCAAAACCGAGCTGAGCTATCCCTCCCAGGGCGACTACTACGTAGCGGGCGATAAGATCCAGTACGAAATCCTGGTGAAGAACACCGGCACCGTGGATCTGGACACCCTCACCATCTACGACAGCCTGGCCGGCCTTGCGCCCATCGCCACCGGCGGCGTGCTGCCCGCCGGGCAGGAAACCACCTTCAAATACGAATACACCGTCACCGTTCCCGACACGATATACGGCTGGGTGTACAATACCGCCGTGCTGGAATTCACCTTCGGCGGCATGAAGGGCACCCCCGTCACCAGCAACACCGTCCAGAGCAAGGTCAGCCCCGAGGCGCCCCACACCACCGGCGGCGGCACCATCGACAAGGATAAGCTGCCCGATCCTCCCGGCGAGACCGGCGAACCCGTCAAGATGCCCGACGGCACCCCCGTCACCACCCCCGACGGAACCCCCATCATCGCGCCTCCCGGCACCAAGCCGGTGCTGGATCCCGACGGCAAGCTGGTCACCACCGACGAGGGCATCCCGGTGCTGAAGCTGCCCGACGGCTCTTACTGCATCCCCGGCCCGGACGGCAAGCTGATCAAGACCGATAAGGACGGCAATCCCATCTACACCGAAAAGGGCAGCTACATCTATGTGGAATACAGCGCCGGCCCCATCAGCTGCGAGGTGCGCCTGAAGGCCCTGGGCGTAGCGGAAGGGCAGTATACGCTGCACGCCTGCGCCGCCCATGCCGGCACCGCCAAGGCCGCCGAAGCCGCTGCCGCCGCCGGCACCGCCGATGGCTGGAAGCAGGCGGGCAATCTGTGGCGCGAAGAGATCGACAAGCTGTATCAGACCCTGTACGACGCCGCGGACGGCGCAGCCAAAACCGCCGTGGTCAACGACCGCGCCGTGTTCTACACCTTCGTCAGCGAATATGAAACCATGATGTCCGCCGGCGATCCCGCCGCCGCCCAGAAGGCCGTCACCGAGCTGCTGCGCATGCACTGCGCCGAGCTGTGCGCCATGGTGCGCACCGTACCCAAGCCCCTGCCCGACAGCATGACCGGCAATTTCCGCCGCCTGATGAACGGCCAGCCCGCCGACGCCAACAGGCGCACCCTGGGCGCGCTCAGGGGCAGCGACAGCGAGCTTACGGAAATCTACGATGCCAGCGGCGCCCGGGCGCTGAGCCAGGTGCAGACCGTACTGAGCAGCGCCAAGACCTCCGCCGCCAAGGTGAACGCCTTCAGCCAGGCGCAGCGCTCCTGGCAGACGGCGCTGGATCAGGTGGTCAACACCCGCTACCGCGCCGCGGACCGCGCGGCCCGCAAGGCCATCGCCTCCTGCCGCATCATGCTGGATCAGGTCTACGCCGCCCGCAAGGAACTGGTGGAAGCCCTGTACGGCGACGCGCCGGAGGTGGGCGCCGAGGTGCTGAGCAACCTGTACAAGAACGCCCTGTTCAATATGAGCAAATAAACCGTTGGCAAAAACGCAACCGGGGACGGCGGATTGCCCGCCGTCCCCTTCTTTTTCCTCTCTTTCATGATCCAAGCAAAAAACCGGGGCTGTCTGCCCCGGCTTTTTCAATGCATCTGATCAGAATTTCACCGTTTCCGGCGCGCCGCCGAAGGAGGAGAAGGTGGCCGTGGCGTCCTTCAGGTAAAACACCTCGGTGTTCCCGTCCCCGGCCTTGTACATGCCCTTGAGCATGGGGTAGCTTTCCAGCATGTGCTCCTGGGCCTCGATCCGGTCGTCGGCGCAGGCGCTGGCGGCCACCCGCAGCCACGCGCCGTCCTTGAAAGCGCAGATCTCGATTTTGGGGTTTGCATGGATCTGCCTGGATACGTCCTTGATCTTCCCGGTCTGGAAATACAGCTTGCCCTCGAATAGATCCACGGTGCCGAAGGGCCGCACCCGGGGCTGATCGCCCTCGGCGGTGGCCAGATAATACGTGCCCGCAGCCTTGAGAAAATCGTATACGCGGTTCATCTTCCTGCCTCCTTCGTTTTTCGCTGAAAAAATTATACCATCCGCCGGGCGAAAGCGCAAGAGCGTTGACATCCGCCCCGCCTTCCTGTATCATAAAGCGGCACGAAGCACAAAGGAGGCGCCCCCATGAAAATTTCCAAGAAAGACGCCCTTTCCTGGTTTGAATTTTTTTCCGAGCTTCCGGAGGACGAGGAGATCTCCCCCCGGCAGATGGAAATCGCCCTGTCGGTTTTCTGCCAGATCGAAAAGGCCGTCTCCGCCCGGCACGCGGAGCTGATGCGGCAGATCCCGCACCTGAAAACCCTGCAGGACCGCACGTATTACGTGGGCGACGACGGGCGCTTCCCCGCTGGATGCCGCAGCTGTCTGCTGGGCACGGGGCTTTCCGCCGTGCGCAAAACCAACCGCTGCGACGCCCGCTGCCCCTTCTGCTACGATTACGGCGCCCTGGACGCCCAGCCCCCGGTGGGCGAGGGCATGTGGGAGATCGGCGGCACGAAATTTTACGAAGAGGACCTGCCCCTGCTGCTGTCGATCCATAAAAAGCCCACCGGCATTTCCTACGTGTACCTGGAGCCCTTTATGGAGATCGAAAAATACTACGGCGCGGTGCGCATCTTCCATGACGCGGGCATCCATCAGCACCTGTACACCAACGGCCTGCACTGCACGGAGGAAAACTTAAAAGCCCTGGCCGACGTCGGGCTGGATGAGATCCGCTTCAATTTAGGCGCTTCCCATTGCGCCGACCGGGTGATCGAGGCCATGGGAACCGCCCGGAAGTATTTCCCCCAGGTGGGCATCGAAACCCCCATGACCCCGGAGTTTTACCGCCAGTTCCTTGAAAAGAAGCAGCGCATCCTGGATACCGGGCTGGATTTCATGAACTGCGCGGAACTGCACCTGAACGAAAACAACATCGGCAATTACGCCGGCGAAAACCTGTATTTCTGCCGTCAGGGCTATATCTCCCCCATCTGGAGCCGGGAGCTGACCCTGCGGCTCATGGCGCTGGCCGATCGGGAAAGCTGGCCCATCGCCGTGCACGATTGCAGCAACCGCACCAAATTCGCCCGGGACCTGCATCTGAAAGCCGTGGAGGGCGGCTGGTTCGGCCAGAGCAGCTACGGCTGCGAATTCGACCGCCTGCCGTTCTGGGCCTTTCTGCCCGTGCTGCGGGACGGCAGCTTCCGCTTCCTGGAGGAAGAGCCCCTGCCCCCGGGCTTCCGGTTCGGGGACATCGTGCTGTGAACGGGAGGGACCGCCATGGTATTTGAGGCAGCGAAAAAAAGCGATATCCCGGCGCTGGCCGCGCTGCGGCTGGCCTATCTCCTGGAGGATTGCGGCGCGATCCCGCCGGACCAGTACGCCCGGATCGCGGAGGGGCTGCCCTCCTATTTCCAAAGCCGTCTGAACCGGGATCTGTTCGCGTTCGTCTGCCGGGACGGAGACGTTCTCGCGGGCTGCTGTTTTCTGCTCGTCGTCCGGAAACCCCCGAGTCCCGCATTCGTCGGCGGGAAAACGGGAACGGTGCTGAACGTCTATACCAGGCCCGGATACAGAAAACAAGGAATCGCCGGGGAACTTTTGCGCATGCTGCTCAAAAAAGCCGCCGCGCTGGGCCTGGATCGCGTGGAATTGAAAGCCACGGACGCCGGGTATCCGCTATACCGCTCCCTGGGCTTTGAAGAAGACGCCTCCAAATACCGCCCGATGAAATATGTTCTTCTCACGGAAGACGCCCGCTGACCGGCTCCTTCCGGGGCGCTTTCCTGCGCGCCGGATTTCAGCAGAGCATCAGCGGGCGTCCCGGGGGCAGCGCCCCGGCCTCTTCCCTCAATCCACGGTTTCCACGCCTTCGGGAATCATGGACAGATCGTAAGGCGTGGTCTGGTACACGAAATAATTCAGCCAGTTGCAGAACAAAAGATTGGCGTGGGCCCGCCAGGTAACGATCGGGGCCCGGCCGGGATCGTCGTCGGTATAGTAGTGTTCGGGCTTGGCGATGGGTTTGCCCGCGTCCAGGTCCCGGCGGTATTCCTGGTCCAGGGTGTCGGCGTCGTATTCGGAATGGCCGGTGACGAAGATCTGCTTGTGCTGCCTGGCGTACACGGCGTACACCCCCGCCTGGGGCGAGGAGGAGAGGATCTGCAGCTCCGGCACCGCTTCGATCCTTTCCCGTTCCACGGTGGTATGCCGGGAATGGGGAACGTAAAACGTATCGTCAAAGCCGCGGAACAGGATGCTGCGCTTATATTCCACCTGATGGGGATACACGCCGAACAGCTTTGCGTCCAGCGCCTTCTTGGGGATGCCGTAATGGTAATACAGCCCGGCCTGGGCGCCCCAGCAGATATGGAAGGTGGAATGGACGTGTTTTTTCGTCCATTCCATGATGGCGCACAGCTCCTCCCAGTAATCCACCTGCTCGAATGGCAGATGCTCCACCGGCGCGCCGGTGATGATGCAGCCGTCGAAATTCCGATCCTTCACATCGTCGAAGGTCTTGTAAAACGCCTGCAGATGCTCCGGCGGGGTGTTCTGGGGGGTGTGACTCTTGGGGGCGATGAGCTCCAATTCGATCTGCAGGGAGGTATTCCCCAAAAGCCGGGAGAACTGCACCTCCGTCTGGATCTTTTTGGGCATCAGGTTGACCAGCAGGATCTGCAGCGGGCGGATATCCTGGGTGACGGCGCGGCCCTGGGTCATCACGAAGATGTTTTCCCGGTGCAGCACGTCCACCGCCGGCAGATGATCGGGGATCTTGATGGGCATAGGGTATCTTCCTCAGCTTACTTTACTTTTTCCAGCGCCTGGGCAATATCGTCAATCAGGTCCTGCGCGCTTTCCAGGCCGCAGCTCATGCGCACCAGCCCGGCGGGGATCCCCGCGGCCTTAAGCTGCGCATCCGTCATCTGGCGGTGGGTGGTGGTGGCGGGGTTCAGGCAGCAGGTGCGGGCGTCGGCCACGTGGGTTTCGATAGCGGCCAGACGCAGGCTGTTCATGAACACGGAGGCGGCTTCCCGCCCGCCCCTGATCTCAAAGCTCACCACGCCGCAGGAGCCCTTGGGCAGATATTTTTCCGCCCGCGGGTGATACTTGTCCCCCGGCAGGTCGCAGTAGCTGACGTGCTGGATCTTGGGGTGCTTCTGCAGGTATTCCGCCACCGCCCGGCCGTTTTCACAGTGCCGCGCCATGCGCACGTGCAGGCTTTCCAGCCCCAGATTCAGGTAAAACGCATGCTGGGGGGACTGGATCGCCCCGAAATCCCGCATCAGCTGGGCGGTACATTTGGTGATGAACGCCCCCTCTTTGCCGAATTTTTCGGCGTAGGTAATGCCGTGATAACTTTCGTCCGGGGTGCACAGGCCGGGAAATTTCTCCGCGTGGGCCATCCAGT
>JAFZQK010000075.1 GCA_017620455.1 Clostridia bacterium | reverse complement strand
GTTTCCCCCAGAAAAATCCATCCTTACGCCGTCTCGATGCTGTTGGCTTTTTGCAGTTTCAGCAGTTCCATCGCGTCCTGGCGCATTTTGTATTTCAAAATTTTGCCCGCCGCGTTGGTGGGGAAGGCGGAAACGAACTGCACGTACCGGGGGGTCTTGTGCCGGGCCATATGATCGCGCACAAACTGCTTTAATTCTTCCTCGGTCATGGATTGTCCTTCTTTCAGGATGACAACCGCCATGATTTCCTCGCCGTACTGCTCGTCGGGCACGCCGATCACCTGCACGTCGGAGACCTTGGGATGGGTGTAGATGAATTCCTCGATCTCCTTGGGGTAGATGTTTTCGCCGCCGCGGATGATCATGTCCTTGAGCCGCCCGGTGATGCGGTAATTGCCCTCGGGGGTGCGGCAGGCCAGATCGCCGGTGTGGAGCCAGCCGTCCTTGTCGATGGCCTCCTGGGTGGCGCGGGGCATTTTGTAGTAGCCCTTCATGATGTTGTAGCCCCGGGCCACGAATTCGCCCGTCACGTTGTCGGGCAGCTCCTCGCCGGTTTCCGGGTCCACGATCCGGCATTCGATTTCCGGCAGCGCCCGGCCCACCGTGGCCACGCGCACCTCCAGGGGGTCGTCGGTGGAGGACATGGTGCAGCCCGGGCTGGCCTCGGTTTGTCCGTAGACGATGGTGATTTCCGTCATGTGCATTTTGTTCACCACGTCCCGCATCACGGAGATGGGGCAGGGGGAGCCGGCCATGATGCCGGTGCGCATGTGGGAAAAATCGGTCTTGGGAAAATCCGGATGCTCCAGCAGGGCGATGAACATGGTGGGCACGCCGTGGAAGCAGGTGATCTTTTCCTGATGGATGCAGGCGAGGGCCGGCTTGGGGGAAAAGTAGGGCAGGGGGAAGAGGCTGGCCCCGTGGGTCATGCTGGCCGTCATGGCCAGCACCATGCCGAAGCAGTGGAACATGGGCACCTGGATCATCATCCGGTCCGCGGTGGACAGGTCCATCCGGTCGCCGATGCACTTGCCGTTGTTGACGATGTTCCGGTGGGTGAGCATCACGCCCTTGGGGAAGCCCGTGGTGCCGGAGGTGTACTGCATGTTGCATACGTCGTCCGGGCGCACCTCCGCCGCCCGCCGCAGCAGCGCCTCCCGGGGGGTGCGCCGAGCGCGGGTGAGGAATTCCTCCCAGGTGAGGCAGCCCTTCATGGAAAAGCCCACGGTGACGATGTTGCGCAGGAAGGGCAGGCGCTTGAGATGCAGCGCCTCCCCGGGGGCGGAATGGCTCAGCTCCGGGCACAGCTCCCGGATGATGCCGGCGTAGTCCGAATCCCGCCAGCCCTCTACCAGCACCAGGGTGTGGGTGTCGCTCTGGCGCAGCAGGTATTCCGCCTCATGGATCTTGTAGGCGGTGTTCATGGTCACCAGCACCGCGCCGATCTTCACCGTGGCCCAGAAGGTGATGTACCACTGGGGCACGTTGGTGGCCCAAACGGCCACCTTCGCCCCCCGGCGCACCCCCATGGCGATCAGCGCCCGGGCGCATTCGTCCACGTCGTCCCGGAACTGGGCGTAGGTGCGGGTGTAATCCAGGGTGGTGTAGCGGAAGGCGTACTGGTCCGGGAATTCTTCCACCACCCGGTCCAGCATCTGGGAGAAGGTGGATTCGATGATGGTTTCCTTTTTCCAGATGTATTTGCCGTTTCCCCGGCGGTTCTCATACAGATGATGCCGGGCGCGGCGCGGGTCCCGTCCCAGGGGCCGGGCCATGGCGGCGAAATGGGAAAGCACCACGTCCGCCTGGCCCATCACGCCCTTGCCCGGGGCCCAGTCGAAGGAGAAAAAGCCGTCGTAGCTGATGGAGCGCAGGGCGGCGAACACGTCGGCAAGGGGCAGCTCCCCTTCGCCCAGCAGCCGGGGCTGCGCTTCGCCGTTTTCCACCGTGCCGTCGCACAGATACACGTGGCGGATGTAGGCCCCCAGGTCTGTAACGATGTCCTCCGGGGTTTTGCCCGCGGCGGCGGCGCAGGGCAGATGCCAGGCCGCGCCAAGAAAATCGGAGGCAAAGCGGTCCAGCAGCGTTTTCAGCCTGCCGGTATCGGCATAGGGGCCGCAGGTGGGGATTACCAGCGTGACGCCCAGCTGCGCGGCCTTGGGAAGCACGGAGGCGATCCGGTCCGCCGCGCCCATTTCCGGGGTCTGCTCAAGCGGGAGCGCCACGCAGGGGCAGCGCAGCTCCCGGGCCAGGGACAGGAGGGAAAAAACGTCTTCCTCCGTCCAGCCCTTTTCCGCCGCCAGGCAGGCGACAGCCAGGTTTTCGTCGTTCAGCATCCGGGCGGTTTCCATCAATCGGGCGGGGGAAAAGGGCGCGCCGCCGGCGGACAGGGTATCCAGGCTGCGCCGGGAGATCTCCAGCCCGTCACAGCGCATTTCCCGGGCCAGATCCATGCACTGCCGCAGGGAAAAGGGCCAGTCGCCCGTGGCAAAGCTCAGCTTCATACGGTTTTCTCCTCATAGGCGATCTTGTTCAGGGCGTTCAGGTACGCCCGGATGGCGGCGCCGTTGATGTCGGTGGAGATGCCCTTGCCGGCGTAGACCCGGCCGCCGCAGCGCAGCTTCACCAGGGCGTCGCCCATGGCCTCCCGGTTCTGGGTGACGGCGGCGATCTGGAAATCGTCCATTTCGTAATGGCAGCCGATGATCTGCTCGATGGCCAGGAAGGCGGCGTCGATGGGGCCGTCCCCGGCGCACAGGCCGGAAAGGAGCTCGCCGTTCTTTTCCAGCGTCACGTGGGCGGTGGCGGTGATGGCGGTGCCGCTGTTGATCAGATAGCTCCTGAGCCGGTAGGTGGCGGGCACCTGCTGGGCGGAGGAGAGGATCACGGCCTCCAGTTCGGCCCGGGTCAGCGCCCGGCCCTTGCCCTCCCGGGCCACCGCGTCCCGGACGTGCTGAGCGTCCTCCTCGTTCAGATCGTAACCCAGGGCCAGCACGGCCTTCTGCAGCGCCGCGTCGTCCGCCCCGGCGGGGAGGGTCTCCTCTCCGCCCCGGGAGAATACGGGGGCGTCGAAGGGAGTGTTTTTGCCGCTGTCGGCCAGGAGCTCCCGGATCTCGGCGGCGGTGCGCTCCACCCGGGTGATATCCAGGGGGCTTTCCAGCTGCAGGTCCGCGCCCCGGGCCCGGAAAAGACGGGCCATCTGCACGGCGCTGAGGGCGTTTTCATCCAGGCAGGCGGTTTTGACCTCGTCCGCGCCGGACTGCAGCGCGGCCACGGCGCAGGAAATCGCCAATCCCAGCTCGTTCCCCGGACGGACGGCCAGCACCGTGCCGTCCCCCGCCGCTTCCCGGGCGTCCCGCACCAGGGCGGCGATCTCCTCCGGCAGGCTCTGGCCGGCGGAATCGCACAGGGTGATCCGCCCGGCGCCGGCAGCCACGGCGGCCTTCACGGCGTCCATCACATAATTCCGCTCCGCCCGCACCGCGTCCTCGCAGACGAATTCCACGTCGGGGCACAGCGCCTTGGCGGCGGAGACCAATTCCCCGATCAGCGCCAGGGCCTTGGGCGGCTTCAAATGGCAGAAATATTCCAGCTGGGCGCTGGACAGGGGCAGCGCCACGGCCAGCCGCGGCTTTTTCGCGCCCCGGACGGCGTCCCAGGCCTGGGCGACGCTTTCCCGGGTGATCCCCGTGCGGCAGCACAGCGCGCTGCGCTTCACCGTCATCCATAGGCTGCGCATCAGCAGCATATCCCCTTCGGGATCGGTGATCTCCGGGGTCTCCACGGCCTCCAGGCCCAGATGATCCAATTTCCGGGCGGCCTCAAGCTTCTGGCGGAAGGACGCGCTTTTCAGCATGGGGGACAGCAGCGTCTGGTTGGATACGGCGATGGAACGCATATCGGGCAAGCCTCCTTGGAAATAATAAAAGCCCCTGAATCGCATCTGCGTTTCAGGGACGATAAAGCATTTTCTTTACCGCGGTACCACCCTTGTTACCGGTTTTCCGGTCTCTCTCCGGGCTCTCAAAAAGCCCTGCGCCGTGATAACGGGGCGATCCGGAACGCCTTACTGCATGTTTTTCGGGCGTTCAGCTCGGGAGTGAGGCAGCCTTTCCGCGCATGATTGGCTCGCACCAGCCGCCAACTCTCTTCCATGCTTCCCGGGAAAGCTTAGCTCCGTCAAAGCGATTACAGATATTGTAACCCTTTTGGAGGATTTGTCAAGGGGAAAAACGCGCCGGGAAACTGTATTTCCTTTGCCTGTCGCATACGGAAAAAAATCAACCAAAAAGGGAGAGCGTGCGCCCTCCCTGAATGGACCGGGAACGGTCAGAGGTTCCAGGTGATGGAATCGAACATGGGGACGATGTATTCGTCCAGATCCTCCATGGAAAGGGCGGTGCCGGTGAAGTTATACATGCCGAAGGCGGGATCGGAAACGGCGGCCTGCATCTGAAAGATGGTGATCGACGAGTTCAGCTCGGAAACCATGGTATATACCAGCGCGTCCCTGCCGTCTATCTTCCTCAGCCCGATCTCCATCACGGAGAAATCGCTGAGGTTCAGGCCGTAAGCGGCATATTCATCGGCGATGGAAGCCTGAAGGGTTAAGATGTAAGCGTCCATGTCGTCGTCCGTGAATTCGCTGTAATTAACGACCTCTTCGCTCCAGATGATAATGAAATTGACGGACAGATCCGGATCCTCTTCGGTGTAGCGGGGATAGAACGTGTACCAGGGCGCGGCCTCCTGCTTTTCTTCGCCGCCGGTGTAAACCATATTCGGGTCGATGGCCATGCAGAAATCGCCGAAATTCAGCGGCTCGTCAGCCGGGGCGGGCTCTGCCAGCGCCAGAACGGGGAGCAAAAGGAGCAGTGCCAGGAACAGCGCGGTCAGCTTTTTCATTTGTTATCCTCCTTTTTGCTTTTGACGGCAGATCATTCAACGGCCAGCAGGTAGTAATACAGGGGCTGGCCGCCCATGTGCACCTCCACGTCGCAGTCGGGGTACAGTTCTTCGATCTCGGCGCCCAGGGCCTGGGCGTCCTCTTCCTTGGTGTCCTGGCCGTAGTAGACGGTGATCAGCCCGTCGTCCTCGGTGACGATGGCCTGCAGCAATTGCAGCGCCACGTCGTGGACGTTGTCGGATTTGAAGGTCACCTTGCCGTTGTGCAGGCCGATGATGTCGCCTTCGGAAATGTGCAGGTCTTCAAATTCGCTGTCCCGCACGGCGAAGGTGATGGTGCCGGTGCGCACCCGCTGGGCAGATTCTTCCATCCGCTGGGCGATCTCCTCGGCGGACAGGTCCGGCTGGAAGGCCACGGCGCCGGCGATGCCCATGGCCACGTTCTTCGTGGGGATCACGATCACGTTCTTTTCGCTCAGCTCCGCCGCCTGCTGGGCGGCCAGGATGATGTTGCCGTTGTTGGGGAAGACGAACACGGTTTCCGCGTTGACGGAGTCGATAGCCTTCTGCAGATCCTCGATGGAGGGGTTCATGGTCTGGCCCCCTTCCACCACCACGTCCACCTGCAGGTCCTTCAGGATCTGGCTGAAGCCTTCGCCCAGGGAAACGCTGACCATGCCGAAGGGCTTGGGCGGCTCGTGGGCGGCTTTCTCCGCCTCCGCGTCCCGGCGCTCCTGGGCGATGTTCCGGATGTCCAGCGCCGTCAGGTCCCCCAGCTCCATGGCGTACTGCAATGCCCGGCCGGGATCCCCCGTGTGCACGTGGGCGCGGATCAGATCGCTTTCCTGCTCGATGTGCACCATGTCGCCGATGCGGTTCAGGCGGCGGCGGAAATGGTCGAAATCGCTTTCCTGCGCTTCGGGCTTGATATTGCGGATCTCAAAGGCGGTGTGATAAGCGTTGGTCACGTCCGTAATGGCGTCGTGATCGTCGGTGAATTCCGCTTCTGCCCCGGCGGCTTCGGCCTGGGCGGCGGCCTCCTCGATGGTTTCGCCCCGGAGGACGGCGGCATAGCCGGTATAGAGGAACAGCAGGCCCCGGCCGCCGGCGTCCACCACCCCCGCCTGCTTGAGCACGGGCAGCATTTCCGGCGTGCGGCGCAGGATGCTTTCGCCGCTCTGCAAAATCACGTTGAACAGCCCGTCCCAGTCCTCGGGAGCGGACTGCGCCTGGCGCACGGCGTCCTCGGCGATGGTGCGGGCCACGGTGAGGATGGTGCCCTCCTTGGGCTTCATAACGGCCTTATACGCGGTTTCGGCGCCCTTCTGCAGCGCGAGGGCGAAATCCCCGGGGGAGAGGGTGTCCTTTCCCTTCACGGCCTTGGCAAAGCCGCGGTAGAGCTGGCTGGTGATGACGCCGCTGTTGCCCCGGGCGCCCCGCAGCGCGCCCTTGCTCAGGGCCTCCGCCGCTTCGCCCGCGCTGGTAAACTCTTTGGAATTGATTTCCCGGGTGGCGCTGGACATGGTGAGGGACATATTGGTC
>JAFZQK010000074.1 GCA_017620455.1 Clostridia bacterium | reverse complement strand
GGCGCGGCGGCGGGGGCGGCTTTGGGGGCGGCGGGGGCAGGAGCAGCGGGCGCGGCGGCTTCCGCGGCCCCGACTTCTTCCACTTCCACTTCGTAGGCGATACCGTTGACCGTAATACTGAACTTCCTCATAGCGTTGATCTTCCTTTCCGTTTAAGTCCTGCGGGGCGCTTTGCCCGCGGGAACGTTACAGTCTGCTGTAAACCTGTTCTTCCCGGACGGCCCGGGCCCGGGCGCTTCCGGCGCCGGCGCGGCGCACGCGGCGCACCACGAAGCCGCCGGTCTTTCCTTCGCCCTGCCAGATCATGGCGACGGCGGCGGTAATGGCCGCGATCACCTGCAGGTCGTCTTCCTCCTCTGAAGGCTTCTCCAGCATGCTCCGGACGGGCTCGATGGAGGTCACTTCCGGCTCGGGCAGGGGCGTTTTCTTCTTCGGCCGCGCGGTGAACAGCGTCATCACATAGATGCAGCCGATCAGGATCATCAGCCCCGAGAACACCACCAGCATGCCGGTGGCGGTGGTGGACAAACCCATTAACAGCTTTTCCATACGCCCTCCTTACAGCGGCAGGTTGCCGTGCTTCTTGGGCAGGTTCACGTCCTGCTTCCCGGCCAGGACTTCCAGGGCCGCAATCAGGTACTTGCGGCTCTCCCGGGGCTCGATCACGTCGTCCACGATGCCGCTGCGGGCGGCGGCGAAGGCGCCGTTCTTCTCGGCATAGGCCGCCTCCAGGGCTTCGCGGCTTTCCCCGGCGTTGAGCTCCTTCCCGTTGAGGGCCTGCACGGCCGCTTCCGCGGTGAGGGGAGAGATCATGGCGGTGGGCCAGGCGTAGCTCACGTCCGCCAGGCGGGAACCGCCCAGCGCCACGTACGCGGTGCCCACGGCGCTGCCGGTAAACAGCGCGGCCTTGGGGGCCGTGGCTTCCGCGTAGGCGTACACCAGGTCCGCCGCGGCGCGGAGCAGATCGCCCTGGCCGTCCGCGGCGGGCACGGCGATGCCCGCGGTGTTGACCAAAGTGATCACCGGCAGCTGATAGCAGTCGCACAGCCGGATCAGCCGGGCCGCCTTGCGGCAGTCCGCGGCGGCGAGCCGCCCGCCGTCCTTGGTGGGATCGGTGGCCACCACGCCCACGGCGCGGCCGCCCAGCCGGCCCAGCACGGTCTTCACCGCGCCGCCCCAGCCTTTATACATTTCCAACACCCGGCCTTCGTCCAGCAGATCCTGGATCAGCGCATCCACATTCTCCGGATCGTCGCACACCGTCAGGCGGTTCAGGTCGTCCCCGTCCGCCAGAGGCGCGTCCTCCATGTTGGAGGCGGGCAGCAGATCGATGAGTGCGGCGGTGAGCGCAATGGCTTCCTCCTCGTTCTCCGCGGTGAAGGCCGCGGCGCCCTGGGCGTTCATGACGTCCGCCCCGAAGAGCTGCTGGGCGTCCTTCTGCTTTCCCTTTTCGCTGTTCATCACCAGCGCCGTATGCAGCGCGGTTTCCCCGGTCTTTTTCACCTGCACCGTCACGTCGCACAGCTGCGCCATCACGGCGGCCATGCCCCGGGCGGGGCCCATCACGCACCCGATCATCGGGCACACGCCGGACAAACGCGCCAGCGTATTGGCCACCCGGGCGCAGGCGGAAAGCGCCTCCGCGCCGTTTTCCAGCTCCACGCCGTCGCTGTCCAGCATCAGCACCGCCGGCGACCCGGTGACCCGGGCCAGCCGCAGCGTCTTTACGATCTTGGCGGCCTGCTCCCGCGTCATGGCGCCGCCGCGGGAAGCGTAATCCTGCGCCGCCAGATACACCGGCTGGCCGTTCACCGTGCCGCAGCCGGCCACCAGGTGGCTTTCTTCCCGCAGCCCTTCGATTTCCGCGAAGCTGCCCGCGTCAAAGAGCTTGAGCGCGCGTTCCCGCGCAGTGCTTTTTCCCGCGGCGTGCTGCTTGAGCACCCGGTCCTTGTCGCCCTGCAGGATGGCGTTTTTCTTTTCCGCCAGGCCCTGCAGTTTTTCTGCCATGTCCATGCACGATCCCCCATTCTGAAAGCTTGTTCAGCGGAAAGGGCCGAAGGCGGAAGCGCGCTTCCGTTTCCGATTTCCCGCCCGGGAAAAAAGAAACCCTCATCCCTTCCCAAATTCATCTATTCTACACCGTTCCCTTTATCTCCTGCTGAAAATACAGCAAAAATTATCGCCCGGGCGGCTTTTTTCCGGCGCGGACGCCCCGCCCGGGGAACACGGATGAAAAAAATGCGAAAAACGTTGCGAAAACCGCAGGGAAATGGTAAAATATTACGTTGTATGGTTGAATCATATCCAGACCCCGATTTTTCCGCATAGGAAGGAGCATGCCCCATGAAGCGTTTCCTGATCCTCCTGCTGGCGACGGTTCTCCTGCTGGGGAGCCTGGTATTCCCCGCTAACGCTGACGGCGTTCAGATGACGGCGCTGGACAAATACGTAGGCTGCAGATTCACCAGGGACTTCCCGGTATACAGCGGCCCCGGGGAAAACTACGTGCGTCCCGGCAACAGCAATTCCATGATGCGCGCCAACAACACCGTCTACGTATTCGGCTATACGGGGGACTGGCTGCTGGTGGGCTTTGAAGTGGAATACAAGAAGGCCTGGGCGGTGGGCTATGTGTCCAAGGACGCCCTGAACTACATGAGCACCACCGGCGTCAACATCCCGGAGCTGACTTTCCAGCCCACGCTGATCGGCTATGCCGACGATTACTGCCGGGTAACGGAGGATCCCCTCTGGCGGGGCGGCGAATACATGCCCTATCAGATCCCCAGCGGCACGGCCTTCACGGTGCTGGCCGTCCGGGGAGAGACCCAGGCCTGGACCTACATCGAGGTCAACACCGACAGAGGCCCCATGCGCGGCTTCGTGTGGAGCATCCATGTGAAGTATAACGGCGGCCAGGTGCCCGCCACGCCCATCCCCTCTCCGGTGCCCACGCCGCGGCCCACCCCGGCCCCCACGCCGGTGCCCACCGCCGCGCCGTATTATCCTACTTATCCGCCGTATATCCCGCCCACTCAGGCGCCGGTCACCCGGGCGCCGTACATCCCGCCCACCCAGGCGCCGTACTATCCCACCTATCCGCCCACCCAGGTGCCGTATTCGTATCCCACCGCGGCCCCCGGAACGGGCAATGTCCTGTATCACGATACCACCAAGGGCCTTTGGTTCCCCGGCAACACGCTGTATGAGGGCATCGCGGGCTCCTGGCCCGTGTATTCCGGCCCGGGCACCTATTACTGGCGCGCCGCGGACGGCCGGGCCTCCGTGGCCGGCAGCAACTGCGTGATCTACGGCGTGGAAAACGGCTGGGCGCTCATCGGCTATACCAACAGCAGCGGGGCGTACCGCATGGGCTATATCTCCGCCTCCGCCCTGCCCCAGAAGGGCCTGAGCATCCCGTATCTGGATTTCGCCTACCGGCCCGGCCGGGTCACCGTATCGGCGCCCATGACCGACGATATCATGCGCTACCGCCCCACCATCGCTACCCTCACCCCCCAGACCGGCGTGCTGTTCCTGGGCTATATCAACGACAACGGCAACAACACCTGGGCCTTCGTGGAGGTGCTGGTGAACAATTCCGTCATGCGCGGGTTCATTCCCGCGGCGTACGTGGTGCTGCAATAACCCATTCTTCCCCGCCCGGCGGCATTCATCTGCCGCCGGGATTTTTTTATTCCGGCAGCAGCAGCGCGTCCAGGGGCTCGCCGCCCCGGTACATGGGTCCCCCGGAAAACAACCGCACCGTGCCCTCCCAGCTGTCGCACATCAGCACGCCCTTCCGGCAGGGGCGCAGCCGGGCGGGATAGGCGCATCTCTCCCGCCCCAGCAGCCGTCCGTCGGGCCGCAGCAGCGCCACGCTCTCCCGGCATCCCGCCAGGCATCTGCCGTCCGGCAGGGCGCAGAGCACCGTGGGCGGCCGGGGATCGGAGTACACCTCCTCGCTGACCCCCCGGGGGCTGATACGGATCAGGCGGGAGGCGGGCTCTTCCTCCCCGGCGGCGCACAGCACGTACAGGCCCCGGGGCAGCATGCACACCGCCCGGGCCGCCCCCGGCACCCGATGCCGGGCCGATAAGCGCAGCCCTTCGTCCATAAGCAGCACCTCCCCCGCCGCGCCCCCCGCCACCGCCAGCAGCCGCCCGCAGGGGCACAGATCCCGGGGATAAGCCCCGGCAGGGGCGGAATACAGCATCTGCCCCGTGGCGGCGTCGCAGGCGGCCACGCAGTCCGCCTCCGTGGACAGGGCGCACACCATCCCCGCGAACAGGCACAGCGCGCATACCCCAGGGGGCAGCGGAAAATCGAACAGCGCCTCCCCTGTGCGCCCGTCCCGGCACTGGCACAGCCCGGCGCACGCGCAGTACACCCGCCCGCCCCCGGCGCACAGGGCGTATCCCGGCGGCCCGACCCGGGCAAACGCGCCGTCCGCCTCCCGGATCAGCCCTTTTTCGCCGTCCGCCACCCACAGCCCCATGCCATCGCCCCCTCTGTGTCAGGGTATGCCGGCGGCGGAGGCGGCGTGAGACGCCCCCTTGCGCAAACCGGAGAAAACGGGTATAATAGGCACAGAAACCACAAACAACCGTAAAGGAGCGAGATTCGATGGGATACAGGGAAGAATATGAACGCTGGCTTTCCATGTTCGCCGCCGACGCGGACACCGTAAACGAGCTCAACAGCATCGCCGGGGACGAAAAGGAGATCGAGGACCGCTTTTATACCGAGCTGGCATTCGGCACCGCCGGGCTGCGGGGCGTGCTGGGCATGGGCACCAACCGTATGAATATCTATAACGTCCGCCGGGCCACCACCGGCCTGGCCAAATACCTCATCGCCCAGGGCGTTCAGGACCGGGGCGTGGCCGTCGCCTACGACAGCCGCATCAAAAGCGACGTATTCGCTAAGGAAACCGCCCTTACCCTGGCCGCCAACGGCGTGAAGGCCTATCTGTTCGACGCCCTGCGCCCCGTGCCGGTCCTTTCCTATACGGTCCGGCATCTGGGCACCGCCGCCGGCGTGGTCATCACCGCCAGCCATAACCCGCCCCAGTACAACGGCTACAAGGTCTACGCCGCCGACGGGGCGCAGCTGGGCCCCGAGGCCGCCGATGCGGTGACCCAGTACATCCGTTCCCTCCAATATGCCGACTGCGTGCCCATGGATGAAAAAGAAGCCCTCGAAAAAGGACTGCTCAAAATCATCGGCGCAAAGGAAGTGGACGACGATTACATCGCCATGATCAAGACCCTGGCCCAGCGGCCCGAGCTGCTGGCCGCCCGGGGCAAGGACCTGAGCATCGTCTATACCCCCCTCCACGGCAGCGGCAACGTGCCGGTGCAGCGTCTGCTGAAGGAGCTGGGCGTGCATTATACCGTTGTGCCGGAGCAGGAAAAGCCCGACGGGCGCTTCCCCACCGTGAAGGCCCCCAACCCCGAGGACCCCAATGCCTTCACCCTGGCCATTCCCCTGGCCAAAAAGGTGGGCGCCACCGTGGCCTTCGGCACCGACCCGGACTGCGACCGGCTGGGCGCCGCCGTGCAGGACGGCCAGGGCGAATGGCACACCCTCACCGGCAACCAGATCGCCTGCCTCATGCTGGATCACATCTTAAGCAGCAAAAAGCAAAACGGCACGCTGCCGAAAAACGGCGCGGCGGTCAAATCCGTGGTGAGCACGGAACTGGCCCGGGCCATCTGCGCCGACTACGGCGTGGCGCTGTACGAGGTGCTTACGGGCTTCAAGTTCATCGGCGAAAAGATCCAGCAGTTTGAAGAAACCGGCAGCCATCAGTTCGTATTCGGGTTTGAGGAATCCTTCGGCTATCTTTCCGGCACCCAGGTGCGGGACAAGGACGGCGTCAACGCTTCCCTCCTGCTGTGCGAGGCCGCCTGCGCCTGCATGGACCGGGGCGAAACCCTCTACGACGCCCTGCAGCGGCTGTACAAAAAATACGGCTATTTCAAGGAAAAGAGCATTTCCGTCACCCTCCCCGGCAAGGACGGCGTGGCCAAGATCGCGTCCATCATGGCGTCGATCCGGGAAAACCCGCCCCGGGAAGTGGCGGGCCTGCGGGTCCTGGCCGTGCGGGATTTCAAAACCGGCATCCGCACCGCGGACGGCAAGGAAGAGGCCCTGGACTTCCCCAAATCCAACGTGCTCTATTATGAGATCGAGGGCGGCAACTGGCTCTGCATCCGCCCCAGCGGCACCGAGCCTAAGATCAAGCTCTACGTCGCCGCCCGCGCCGATTCCCAGCCTGCCGTGGACACCCTTAACGACCGGATGGCCCAGGAAGCGCAGAAGTGGATGGAGTAACGGAGAAAACGGGAGAATAAAAAGCAGGGGGGAACCCGTTCTTTGGAGCCCAAAGAACGGGTTCCCCCCTGTACCCCCTTCCCAAGAAAGGCGAATTGATCGAATCTGTTAAAGACGCTTTCCAAAAAACTCTACTTCGATAATTGTACCGTCCGGATAAGTTTCTGTTCCGGTATACATGTATTCGGTAAATCCCCAATGACGATAGATGGATTTGTTCAGCGTTTCTGTAGGCTCAACGCCTACGATCGCCTGACGGTATCCTCTCTTTTTCAAATCATGCTGTATATAGTCCATCAGTTTTGAAAAATAGCCTTTTCCGCGGTATTCTTTGATGGTTCTGAACGCACAAAGCTCGACTGTGCGTTCTTTCATTTTATGCTCCGGCGGGAAACCCGGACAGAGTGCAGCGGTCGCTTCACAGATGATGATACCATCCAGGAAGCCGTAATACGGAATGGACTGACCACTCAAATAATGATCGATGGCCTCCTGCTTCCAGACGATCCAGTTTTCCTTATTTACGTTATGCTCGATTTCGTAATCCCATTTCCGCCGGATTTCTTCTATGGTAGGGATTTTGCACACATATCTTTCTTTACACATTGTTTTAACTGTTCTTTCCCCAGCCGCTTTCTCGGGAAGGGGGCACGGGGGAAACCCTCTCTTTGGCCCCAAAGAGAGGGTTTCCCCCGCTTAACGTTTTCTCTTCGTTTATTTCGTTTCCAGCGTCTTTGCGATCTTCACGATCCGGCTCGTCCCCAAACGGCTGGCGCCCAAGGCCAGGAACTTTTCGGCGTCGGCCAGGGAGGAGATGCCCCCGGCTGCCTTGATTTTCACGTTGGGGCCCACATATTCAGCGAAGAGCTCCACGTCCTCAAAGGTAGCGCCGCCGGTGGAGAAGCCGGTGGAGGTTTTGATGAAGTCCGCGCCGGAATCGGTAACGATGCGGCACATACGGATCTTTTCCTCCCGGGTGAGCAGGCAGGTCTCGATAATGACCTTAAGGATCTTCCCTTCGCAGGCGGCGCGGACCTTCCGGATCTCATCCAGCACATAGGCGTCGTCCCCGGCCCGGAGCATGCCGATATTGATCACCATGTCGATCTCGTCCGCGCCCTTTTCCACGGCATCCTTCGTTTCAAACACCTTCGTTTCCGTGGTCATGTTCCCGTTGGGGAAGCCGATGACGGTGCAGATTTTGAGCTTTTCGCCCACGTATTCTTTCGCTTTCTGCACATAGCATGGCGGGATGCAGACGGAGGCGGTGTGATACTTGATCCCGTCGTCGCACAGGGCGCGGATCTCCTCCCAGGTGGCGGTTTGCGCAAGCAGGGTATGGTCGCAGGCATTCAGGATCTTTTCCAGGTTCATTTCATTCTTCCTCCCGCTGTCAGATTTGCTTTTTTCATTATACCACCGACGCCCCAAAAAACGCAATACGCGCACAGTGCGCCGGTTGACAAAACCGCGATGTCAACTTAAAATAGGAAATGGAGAAATCAATCTTTTTTTAGGAGCTTTGAATGAAGGATTTTCCCCTTTGCAGATCCCTGCGGGGATGTCTGCTGGGCTGTATCCTGGTGGCGGGGCCGCTGCTGGCGCTGGCCCTGGCGCCGATGGTCGGTTTTATGTACGTGCCCCTGGCGGAAATGTACCTGCTGCCCACGGCGATCTGCCTGACCGCCATGGTGGGCGGCATGGCGCCGCTGGCGGTGAACACGCTGGCGGGCCTGGCGGCCATGTACCTGGTTTTCGGCATGCAGGGACTGACGGTTTCCGCGCTGTATCTGCTGCCCATCGTGGGCGCGTTCGTGGGCGTGATCCGGTTCCGCATGCCGTTCTGGAAGGCCTGCGGCGTGATGATCGGGGTGCATCTTGTGTGTCTGGCGGGGATCTTCGCCTACCTGCAGGCCCAGTGCGGCGGGCAGCTGTACGCGGCGGCGGGCCGGGCGGCGATGGAGGCCCTGGACAAGAGCGAATTCCGGGACGGGCTGCTGTACCAGTTTTATTCCATGGGCTTCCTGACGCTGCCGGAAAAGCTGGCGGAAAAGGCGCTGGTGCCCGCGCTGTTCGGCGGGGGCTACGTGCTGTCCTCCGCCGCCAGGGAGGATCTGCTGCTGTCCGCCTCCAGCCTGGTCACCAGCACGCTGACCACCCTGGTGCCCAGCACCATGGTATCCCAGAGCATCCTGGGCGGGGTAGCCTGCCTGCTGCTGCCGCTGCGATTCGGCTTCCTGGCGGAGGAGAAGCGGGCGTTCCTGTCCGCGAAGGCGGCGGGAGAGGAAGCGGGGGCCGTGCGGTTCCCGGATCTGGGCATGCCGCCCCTGTACCGGTGGTATATCCCCCGGGGCTACGGCTGGCAGGTGGGCCTGGCGCTGATCGCCGGGTATTTCCTGCGCCGCAGCGCCGCCCCCGCGGCGGCCGTGGCGGGCACCATTCTGTACGCCGCCGCCACCGCGCTGTTCACGGTCCAGGGCGCGGCGCTGATCAATTTCATCCAGCGCCAGCGCAATTCTTCCCGTGCCTGGCGGGTCATCCTGCCGGTGCTGCTGATGGCGTTTTCGGTGCTCACGTTCGCGGGGATCTTCGATCAGATCGTCAATATCCGGGGGCTGCGCGCGCCCCGGGAACCAAAGGAGGGCTTTTAAGATGAAGGTGATTTTGCTGGCCGATGTGAAGGGACAGGGCAAGAAACAGGACATCGTCAACGTCAGCGACGGCTATGCCCGCAATTTCCTCTTTCCCAAGAAGCTGGCCATGGAGGCCACGCCCGGCGCCGCCAAGGAAGTGGAGCGCAAGCAGGCCGCCGAGCGCGCCCGGGAGACCGAGCGCCGCCTGGCCGCGGAAAAGAAGGCGGGCTCCCTGCGGGGCAAGGTGATCCGGGTGATCGCCAAGTGCGGCGCCCAGGGCCGGCTGTACGGCTCCGTCACCGGGGCGGAAATCGCCGAGGCGCTCAAAAGCCAGCACGGGGTGGAGATCGACAAACGCAAGATCGACCTGGCCGAGCCCATCCGCACCGTGGGCGAAACCGAAGTGATCATCAAGCTGTATCCCGAGATCAGCGCGAAAATGACCGTGCGGGTCGAGGGCGGCGAGGCATGATATGAGCATGCCTGCCGATACGTCCTTTGCGCCCGTCCCGCCCCATTCCACGGAGGCCGAACGCTCCGTGCTGGGGGCCATGCTGCAAAGCGCCAACGCGGTGTCCGCCGCCATGGAAACGCTGACGGGGGAAGATTTTTACGTGCCCGCCCATAAAGAGATCTACGACGCCGCCCGGGCCGTGGCGGAGCGCCACAGCGCCGTGGACCTGGTGACCATGGACGCGGAGCTGAGCCGCCGGGGCACCCTGCCAGGGGTGGGCGGCATCGAATACCTGATCGACCTGACCCAGTTCGTGCCCACCACCGCCAACGTGAAGGATTACATCCGCATCGTGGCGGAAAAATCCACCCTGCGGCGGCTGATCGGCGCGTCGGGAGAGATCTCGAAGGCGGCTTACGCCCAGGAGCAGGAGCTGCCCCAGGTGCTGTCCCTGGCGGAAAAGCAGATTTTCGATATCGTCATGCGCCGGGACGGCGGCGAGGACCTGATGCACATCCGGGACGTGCTGGCCCTGACCTACGCCCAGATGGAGGAGCTGGCCCGGCTCAAGGGCCAGGTGGCGGGGGTGCCCACGGGGTTTTACAGCCTGGACGGCCTGCTCACGGGCCTCCACGGGGGCGAACTGGTGCTGGTGGGCGCAAGGCCCTCCATGGGCAAAACCTCCTTCGCCATCAACCTGGCCACGAATGCCGCCCGGAAGGGCAAAAAGGTGGCCATCTTCTCCCTGGAAATGCCCCGGGAGCAGATCGCCATGCGTATCCTGTGCAGCGACGCCCGGATCAACATGCAGTCCGTGCGCAAGGGCACGCTGCGGGACGAGGAATGGGTGAAGCTGGCCCGGTCCCTGGCGCCGCTGGCCCAGAGCGAAATGTATATCGACGATACCTCCGGCCTGACCCCGGGGCAGCTGCGCTCCCGGTGCCGGCGGATGATGATGGATCACGGGCTGGATCTGATCGTGGTGGACTATCTGCAGCTCATGGGCTCCGACGTCCGGGCGGAAAGCCGCCAGGTGGAGGTGAGCCAGCTGTCCCGCAGCCTGAAGGCCATCGCCCAGGAATTGAAGGTGCCCCTGGTGGCCTGTGCCCAGCTGTCCCGCGCCAATGAAAAGCGCGGCGCCGGCGGGCTGCGCCCCATGCTGAGCGACCTGCGGGATTCCGGCTCCATCGAGCAGGACGCCGACGTGGTGATGTTCCTGCACCGGGAAGCCTATTACAAGCGGGAGGAAGGCGTGCCGGACAACGTGGCCGAGGTGATCGTGGCCAAGCAGCGCAACGGCCCCCTGGGCACGGTGAAGCTGGCCTGGCTGGGGGAATACACCCTGTTTGACAACCTGGCCGCGGATATGTGAGCAATAAAACAAACGCGGGAAACGCCGCAAAGCGTTTCCCGCGTTTTTTGCTGCAAAGAAAGGGCCGGGGCGAAAAGCAGGCCGGGCGCCGCCGCGGCGCCATACGGATCATTCCGCGTTGTGGGTCAGGTTCTGGACCCAGCGGCCGGAGCGCACGAAGAAATAGCCCACGGTGCACTTGATGATGTTGGCGGCCTCCACCGTGGCGAAGGCGGTGAACACGTCGGTTTTCAGCACCCGCACCGTCAGCAGTGCCAGGGGCACGGACACCGCCCAAGTGTAGCCGCTGTCGAACAGGAAGGTGATGATGGTCTTGCCGCCGGAGCGGAGGGTAAAGTAGGTGCAGTGGGCGAAGGCGAACAGGGGCATGAAGCAGGCGGTGAGCCGGAGGAGGACGACCGCCGATTCCTTTACCTCCCGGGTGACGCCGCCGTAGGCCTGGGGGATCAGCGGGGCGAACAGCGTAAGCAGCAGCCCCATCCCCACCGCCATGGCCACGGCGAAGGCGATCAGCCGCCACACGTCCCCCTTCGCCTTCTCAAATTTCCCCGCCCCCAGGGCCTGGCCGATCATCACCGCCACCGCCGTGCCCATGGAGAAGTAAACGGAATTGAACAGATTGGACACGGAGGAGGAAACGCTCAGGGCGGGCACCACGTCCAGCCCGCACAGGGAATACACGGCGGTGAGGGTGCTCATGCCCACGGACCAGAGCACCTCGTTGGCCAGCAGGGGCGCGCCCATCTTCGCCACCTTTTTGAGCAGCGTCCCCGGCACCCGCAACGTGCGGTACGCCCCCCGGATGAAGGGGAAGCGCAGGGAATGGCGATGGGTATAGATCATCACGATGGCCAATTCCACATACCGGCTCACCACGGTAGCGATGGCCGCGCCCGTCACCTCCAGCCGGGGCAGGCCCAGCTTGCCGAAAATCAGCACGTAATTGAGCACCCCGTTGGTGACCACCGCAGCCAGGCTGGCCGCCATGGGCAGCCGGGTCTCCCCGGTTTCCCGCAGGGTGCCGGCGTAGCACTGGGTCAGGGCAAAGGCGGGCAGCCCCAGCAGGATCACCATCAGGTAATCATGGCTGAAATCCAGCATCATCTTCGCCTTTTCCGGGTCGCCGTCCCCTTGCAGGAACAATCCGATCAGCTCCCGGCCGAAGCCCAGGAAGGCCGCCGCTGCCGCGGCCAAAAGCAGGATGGATTCCAGGATCTTGATGCGGAAGGTGCTGCGCAGGCCCTCGGTGTCCCCCGCGCCGTAAAACTGCGCGCCGAATATGCCCGGCCCCGCCAGGCCCCCGAACACCGCCAGGTTGAACACGAACACCAGCTGATTGGCGATGGAAACGCCGCTCATCTGCTCGTTTCCCAGCTCGCCCACCATCAGGTTATCCAGAAAATTCACGAAATTGGAGATGCTGTTCTGGATGATCACCGGAATGATGATCGCCAGCACCGCCCGATAAAAGTTTTTATCGCCGATCAGCGCGCGCCGGGCGCGCATCCATATCCGTTCCATGTCCCATCCTCAAATCATCAGCTCTGCGCAAGCAGATCCTTCAGGGTCTCTTCCGTGCTCAGGGGCGTCCAGTGCCCCTCCAGGCAGGTTTCCGCCCCCGTTTCCCGGATGGCCGCGGCCAGGCGGCGACATTTTTCCGGGTCCTTTTCCCCGGTGGTGAAGACATCGCAGGCGGCGTCCCCCAGGAACAGCGCCTTTTCCCCCGGCACGTACACCAGGGTGGAATCGTCGGTATGGGGGGCGTCCGTCCGGAACACCCGGACGGGGCAGTTCCCCGCGTCCAGCAGAATCTCCCGGTCAAACGCCAGGTCTGCCGTCACGATCCGCACCGGGCGGCCGCCCGCGTACTCCAGCCGGATGCTTTCATCCAGGGAAAGAAAGGCCTCCGCGCCTTCCCGGGCGACCCGCTCCCGGATGGCCCGGAGATGGGCGTTCGTCCTTTCGTTGGCCAGGGACAGGCCGTGGATGGCGTGCAGGGCGAAGGTATGGTCCCAGTGCCAATGGGTGATCACCGTGAGGGCGGGCAGGGGCAGCCCCGCCTCCTCCAGCGCGGCGTAAAACGCCTGTACGTGGGCGTCGGAATGCCCGGCGTCCACGGCGAGGCTCCATTTATCGCCCCGGATATAGCCCAGGTTGGGCCGGTCCCGCTCCTGTTCAAAGGGATAGTACCACACCCGGTCCGTCCAGCGGATCAGTTTCATCGTCATTCTCCTTTTTTACCATGCGTCGTCCAGAACGGCAAAATCCCTTTCCCCCGCTTCCAGAGGGATCGTGCGGCGCTCCATTTCCTCGATGCGGATATACAGCCCCCGGTCCAGGGCGGCGGTCACGGCGCCAATCTGCGATAATGTGCCCTGGAGCTCCACGGTAACGCTGCCGTCCGCTTCATTGCGCACCCAGCCCGTGGCCCCCGCGGCCCGGGCGGCCCGGGAAGCGCGCCACCGGAAGCCCACGCCCTGCACCAGCCCGCGGAAAACAAGGCGCTGACGCACCTTCGTTTCTTTTTCCACTTTTCAGTCCCACACGTTGGAATAGATTTTTCCCCGCTCCGGCGTCACGCCCTTGCGGGCGAACAGCTCCCCGCAGGTGACGAATTCAAAGCCGCGCTTCTTGAGTTCCGGGATCACCGTGCGGATGGCCTCCACGGTGTTTTCGTTCCCGGGCATATCGTGGAGCAGGAGGATATCCCCGTCCCTGGCGCTGGCCAAGATCCGGTCGATCCGCTGCCGGGCCGTCACCTGCGGCACCCAGTCCTCGCACCCCACGCCGCAGATGAAGGTCAGGTCCACGTTGTCGTAGAGGGTCTGGTTCACGGCGATGTAGGGCGGGCGGAAAAAGCGGGGAGAAACGCCGGTGATCTCCACGATCTTTTCCGTGCAGTACGCGATTTCCTCCCGGATGGTTTCCGGGGCCATTTTGTCCATAAAGTCATGGGTTTTGGAATGGTTGTTGATTTCGCACCCCATTTCCCAGGCTCGCCGGGCTACTTTCGCGGATTCCGGGGTGATGGCGTCGGCAATGAGGAAAAAGGAGGCCCGGACGCCGTTTTCCTCCAGGACATCCAGCACCCGGGGGGTGATTTCGGTATTGGGCCCGTCGTCAAAGGTCAGCGCGATGTGCACGTTCGTTCCCGCCTTTCCTGTTGATTCCTGCGCCCCGCAGGGCGACAAGACTGTACTTTGACGGAGGCCCGGCCTTTTCCTGCTTTCCCGGCAAAATTCCCCTGCCTCCGGCGGCTGTGCATTGACAACGGGAAGGGAACCTTTATAATGGAAGAAGGGAATGATCCCTGAAGGAGGCTGCCATGAACATTGCCATCATCGGCGCGGGGACCTGGGGAACGGCGCTGGCCCGCATCCTTTGCAACGCGGGGCATCAGATCGCCGTCTGGTCCGCGCTTCCGGCGGAAATAGAGGAAATGCAAAGGACCCATCGGCACAAGAACCTGCCCGGCATGGAGATCCCGGCGGGGATCCGCTTCACGGCGGACGAAAAGGAGGCCTGCGCGGGAAAAGAAATGCTCATCTTCGCGGTGCCCTCGGTGTACGTCCGGGGCACGGCGGGCCGGATCGCCCCCTATGCCGTGCCCGGGCAGATCATCGTGGACGTGGCCAAGGGCATCGAGCCGGGCACCCTGGAAACCATGAGCCAGGTGATCGGCGACATGATCCCGGACGTCCCGGCGGCGGTGCTGTCCGGCCCCACCCACGCCGAGGAGGTGGCCCAGGACCTGCCCACCACCGCGGTTTCCGCCTGCGGGGACATCCGCCTGGCGGAGAAGGTGCAGAGCGTTTTTTCCGACACCTGCATGCGCGTGTACACGAATACGGACGTGCTGGGGGTGGAGATCTGCGGGGCGCTCAAGAATGTGATCGCCCTGGCGGCGGGCATCTCCGCCGGCCTGGGCTACGGCGACAACACAAAGGCCGCCCTGATCACCCGGGGCCTGGCGGAAATGCGGCGGCTGGGCCTGGCGATGGGCTGCCGGGACGAAACCTTCGCTGGCCTGGCGGGCATCGGGGATCTGATCGTCACCGCCACCAGCCGCCACAGCCGAAACAACCAGTGCGGATACCTGATCGGCCAGGGATACAGGCCGCAGGAGGCCATCGAAAAGGTGGGCATGGTGGTGGAGGGGATCAACGCCCTGCCCGCCGCCATGAGCCTGGCGGAGAAATACGGGGTGGAAATGCCCATCGTGGAGGCGGTGAACCGCATCATCCACGACGAGGAAAACCCCGCGGACACCGTGGGATTGCTGATGGGCCGGAAACTGAAAACGGAATGGATGAAATAACACGGGGGCTGCTGCGGAAAGCACGTTTTCCGCAGCAGCCCCTTTTTTGCCGGGGATTATCCCTGGATTTTTTCGTTTGCTTCCCCGCACATTTCTTCGATCCACTCCCGTTTCCGGAGGGCCTCCAGCCAGGGGGCGGGGATCGCTTCATATCCGTAATACAGCCCCGCCAGGCCGCCGGCGATGGCGCCCACGGTGTCGGTATCGTCGCCCAGGTTGACGGCTTTGAGCAGGGCGGCTTCAAATGTGTCCGCGTTGAGCAGCGCCCAGACCGCCGCCTCCAGGGCGTCCACCACGTAGCCGCCGCTTTTGATTTTCTCCGGAGGCAGCGCGGCGAAGGCGTCCAGATCCCGGAGCCGCGCGTACAGATCCAGGTCTTTGCGGTCCGCAAGGGCCTGTTCGTAATAAGCAAAGCCCCGGTCCAGGCCGGCCTGCAGGCGGGCCGGAAGCGGTCTGTCCCCGTCCAGGACGGCTTTGACCATGAAGGAATACAGTCCGCAGGCGATATTGGCGCGGAGATGGCCGTGGGTCAGGCTGCCCACCCGATGGATCGCGGATATCGCTTCCTCCTCCGGCAGCTTTTTCACCCAGGCGTACAGGCAGGCGGGCAGGATGCGCATGAGGCTTCCGTTGCCGTTGTTCCATTCGTCGGTGCCCCCGCATTTCAGGGGCTGCTTTTCCAGCTTGTACTTCCTGATGGCCCACAATGTGCCCTGGCCGATATCGTAGGCGTATCCGTACGGGGTGAAGGCTCCCTTGTCCAGCCAGCTGACGAAATTGCCCATGATGTGGTCCAGGTCGATCCCGTTTTTCTCTTTGATGCTGTCCAGCAACGCCAGGGTCAGGCTGCTGTCGTCCGTCCAGGAACCGGGAGGGAGATCAAAGGTGCCGAATCCGCGCATGCCGGTCACGGGATGCGCCGCCACCTCTTCCCGGCGCTCGAACTGCACGGGGCAGCCCAGGGCGTCGCCGATCACCACGCCCAGGACGCCGTCCTTCCAGATATTCCGCATGTGCAGTCCCTCCTTCTGAAAAATTCATCTGCCGTCTCTGCGGCTTTCATAGTCCTCTTCGATCCTGCGCTTCCATCCCCTGTCCAGAGGCGCGTTGGCCCGGATGCTGCACATCGTGTCGCTCACCACCCGGTAATTCAGCTGCTGGCCCGCGGGATCGTTGCGGAAATTCACCGCCATGTCCTCCGCGATGCCGAAATGCGCGGCGGTTTCCACGGCGTCGATGTTGGCGGCCAAGAACAGGAACTCCCAGCCGTACTTTTCCTTCTGGCGCTTCACCATCCGCTTCACCTCGTCGCTGGCGTACAGGTGCGAGGCGTTTTCCATGCCGTCGGTGGTGATGACGAATACGGTGTGCTCCGGCACGTCCTCCGGCCGGGCGTACTTGTGCACGCAGCCGATGTGGTGGATGGCCCCGCCGATGGCGTCGATCAGGGCGGTGCAGCCCCCCACCCGGTACTGCCTTTCCGTCAAAGGCTCGATCTTCCTTACGTCCACCCGGTCGTGGATCACGGTGCTGTCATTGGAAAAGAGCACCGTGGATACGTACGCTTCGCCCTCCTGCTGCTTCTGCCTTTCGATCATGCTGTTGAAGCCGCCGACGGTGTCCTTCTCCAGCCCGGCCATGGAGCCGCTTTTATCCAGGATGAACACCATTTCCGTCAGATTCTTTTTCATCAAAATCCCTCCTCTTTGCTGTCTGCAAGTTCATCTTGCAGGCATATCATAGCAAACCTGGAGGGAATCAGGGTCGCTTATTGAGCGACAAATTACCGGGCCAATTTGGGAAACAGCTTCTTCGCCGTTTTATCCAGCATTGCGCATACAGGCAAACTGGCAATCAGCACAACGGCATCCGCGACAAAGGCATAGACATTTTTCCCGATCCGCACCGCCATCATCTGACTGTACAGCAGGCTTTCCGTAACAGATTTGACAATCAGTATTCCCAGGGCGGACGAAACAATGACTGCCGCAATATTGATTCCCATTTGCAGCGGTGTGTTTTTCATTTGCTTCGTTTTTCCAAAGGTGAATCCAAGGATTGCACCGATCACGACGTTGCCCAAAGCCCAGCCCGGCATTCCCCGCAGGCCGTTGATCACCAGGCAGTAGAGCACAACGCCCAGCGCGCCGACGATTGTTCCGCTGAGCGTGCCAAAGGAATAACAGTAAACCGCCATCACCACATATCCCAAACAGAGATAATAGTTTTCAAACACCGGCGCCTGCAGGCACATGGACAGCGCCACGAAAAGCGCAATCCCTACCGCCAACAGGCTGATTCTCTGCGTCATAGGATTCATGCTTATCTTTCCTTTCAAATCTTTGCCAAGGAATGATTGGAAAACGCTTCGTCATCGGTAACGTCCCGGATCACTTTCACGCAGTCCGGAAAGACGATCTCCTGCTTTTCGCTGCGCAGTTCCACTTCCATGATAGCCTTGTCCCGCCATTCCGGATAGATGTCGATCTCGTAATACAGCCCGTTTTCGCTCAGGCAATAACGCTGCTTGCGGATGGGCCTGCAAGCCGGATCTGCCAGGGGAATCAACGAAAGGTATTCTTCCTGGGTCAGCCTCTCCTCGATTTCGACCCGCTTTCCATCGCTCACCTTGCGTTTCCGCGTTTTGAAGTAAATGTAATTCCCATCCTGACCGCGCTGACGGATGCGGATTTCCTCCGCGCTGCCGTCATTTTGCAGGTAAATCTGCACGATATCCACCTTCTGGCAGTTCGGAAGTTTTTCAAGCGCATTCAGGTTCGGATAGGCGATCAGATATTTCCGTTCGATTTCCATGGGCTCCGGCTCGCCCAGGAAGGAAGCGATTTCCCCGATCAACCGGCGCATTTTCGCATCAAATTCCGTGGTATTATCGATTATTCTGAAATGCGGATGCCCCGTCCAGGCGGCAATCATTTTATCGTCCAGCGCGGCCGCCTGTTCCGGCGATTCGGTGCGTGCGGCGTTATTGGCTAAGGTATAATACCTCTCCGCGCCTTTGGCGGCTGTCACCAAGTGGAATACCGCGTCGTATTGATCCCGCAGCGTTACCTCGTTTGTGTTCAATGCCTTCAATACATAACGGAAGTCCGCGTCGGACATGTATGCCCGGTTGTCCAGCGCGCCCCGGTCACATACGATGAGGATTTTCTTGTTTTTCAGCGTTTTTCCAATTTCCGTGAACGCTCTTTCCTTGTCAAGCTGCAATTGCAGCAGCCACCGCTGAAAAGCGCGTCCAGATGTGGAAAGCCAGGGAGCAGCGCCGCCGGAAATAAGCTGGGTGGCTGTTTTGTCCACGAACAGCACGGCATACCCCTTCTTTGTAAAAGCGTTTTGAATCCAGCTCATTGCCGTGGTTTTTCCTGCGCAGGGACCGCCGGTGATGACGATTTTCGTGACCTGCTTTTTTTCGTCGGGAACCTCCAGCAGCTCGTTCACCGAAACATTGAGGATATCCGCCAGTTCACGCACCATATCCAGCGTCGGCTTTGCTTTCCCATTCTCCCATTTGGACACCGCTTTGTTCGTCACATGCAGCATTTTTCCAAGCTCCGTTTGAGACAGCCCTGCCTTTTTCCTCAGCTCGTAAAGCCGATTCCCGAAAGAAAAATCCTGCATTGTCCCACCTCCTGGCATTATCATACTTGCAAAATATCATTTATTTCAAGCACTCAATATCGAATATAAGTAGATGTTCAGTCGAGCTTATTTTCTGAAAGCAATAACTGTAAAGCTCGATTATATTTGGCCTGACGCAGCACGTCTTTTATCGTTATATGATCCAATCTGGAAAGATTGCTGTTGTCAATCAGATCGCTGATCTTTACCTGCCGTGCAATGGGATTCTTTTTGACGCGAAGCAAATAAGCATCCCAATCTTCGCCATCTTTCCTGCTGACAGCATCAACCGCTTTGGCGGTTTCGATCCCAAATTCTTTTTCAACCTCCGACAGGGAGAGCCCGGTATCTTCCACCGTATCGTGCAGCCAGCCTACTACCTGCGCTTCCGGCGTTTGCAGCCGTCCTGCAACGCGGGCCGGATGCCTGATATACGGTTTTCCGGACTTGTCCGCCTGCCCCTGATGCAGCCTTTCAGCCCATTCCTGGGCAGTTTTCACATCCCGACTGAGCATATGACCTCCTCACATCACAGATCCCAGCAGCTTCTGATCGAAGGAAAAAAGCGCCTCGTTGATCTGATAAATGTCGTATTCCCCGCGGGAAATGAAGAATTCCACGATCAGATCAAACTTGCTGCTGTGGGAAAGGGAAAAGCCGGCCCGGCGGAGCATATCCTCCGTTTCCGGAAGCGGCAGACGCAGCGCCACCGCGAAGGCCAGCACGGTGCTTTTGCCGGGCCGGTATTCGGGCTGATTCTTGATTTTATTGAACAGCTTCCGGTCCACATTCGCTTTTTTGTAGCATTCCGCGTCCGTCATGCCGCTTTCGTCGATCTTGCGCAGCAGCATGTCCCGGAAGCCCTCGTCCAGCCGGTCCAGATAATCCTCCAGGGACGCCCCCGGCAGGCCTGCGTCCTTCGTCGCGCTGTCCGCCGGGAGGACGGCTTTTTCCTTTTTCTCCCGGGGCGGACGCGCCGCCGGCGCCATTATGGACTCAGACGCCCCATAGGACGGCGCCATCAGGTTGATTTCTCTTCTGCGCCGCTCGGCTTCCTCATACCGGGGAGCGACGTATGCGTCGTCGATGAACGCCTGGATGTGGGCGTACAGCTTCTTGCTGATGGAGAAGGCCGTGCGGTCGAATACCACCAGGTACACGGTCATATCGTGGGTAAAGAGGAAATCCCGGATAACGTCCGTGGCGACCTTCAGCGCCTCGTCCTTGGGATAGCCGTAGGCCCCGGCGGAAATCAGCGGGAAGGCCACGGATTCGCATCCGTGCTCCGCCGCCAGCGCCAGGGACGCGGCGTAGCAGGAGGCCAGCAGCTCCTTTTCGTTCTTCCCCCCGCCGTGCCACACGGGGCCCACCGTGTGGATCACGTACCGGCAGGGCAGATCGTACCCTTTGGTGATCTTGGCCTGGCCGGTTGCGCAGCCGCCCAGGGTGCGGCATTCCGCCAGCAGCTGCGGCCCGGCGGCGCGGTGAATGGCTCCGTCCACCCCGCCGCCGCCAAGCAGCGTGGGATTGGCGGCGTTCACCACGGCGTCCACCCGCATACGGGTGATATCGTTCCGGACGATCTCAAAAGGCATGCCGTCCGCCTCCTTCTGTTTTTCACATGACGGATTTATTATACGCCCTCCGCCCCGGATGCGCAAGGACGGGACGCCGGAAAGAAAGAAGCTTGCAAAAACCAGAAATATCCATTATAATATCCCTAATTGATCAGGCCCATGGGAGCCGGGCCGCACGCGCGGCAGCAGATCCATATTTCTGCGGGACAGGCATGCACGACGCGCTTGTTCCCGTTTTTGTTTTTCGGGGCAGGAAGGAGCGGATACCCCCATGGAAAACTCATCCAGAATCGCCTTCCGCGTTTCGCGGATCTCCATTTACCTGAACGCCGCCCTGTCGGCGGTGAAGCTGCTGGCGGGGCTGCTGGCCCGGTCCGGGGCCATGGTGTCCGACGCCGTGCACTCCATTTCGGATGTGTTCAGCACCTTCATCGTCATGATCGGCGTGCATCTCTCCGGCAAGGAATCGGACAGGGAGCACCCCTACGGCCATGAGCGGATGGAATGCGTGGCGGCCATCGTGCTGGCGGGGGTGCTGCTGGCCACGGGGCTGATGATCGGCTATCAGGGCGTGGAGAAGATCCTCCGCCCGGAGGAATTGCAGGCCCCCGGCATCCTGGCGCTGATCGCCGCGGTGCTCTCCATCGGGGTGAAGGAGGGCATGTACCGCTACACCCGGAAGGCCGCCAAACAGATCGACTCCGACGCCCTGATGGCCGACGCTTGGCACCACCGGTCCGACGCGCTCAGCTCCGTGGGCGCGCTCATCGGCATCGGCGGGGCGCGGCTGGGCTTGCCCATCCTGGACCCCATCGCCAGCCTGGTGATCTGCCTGTTCATCGCCAAGGCCGCCTATGAGATTTTCCGAGACGCCGTGAACAAAATGGTGGACGAAAGCGCGGACGAAGAAACGGAAGCTGCCCTGCGCGCCTGCGCCCTGGCCCATCCGGGGGTAAAGGGCATCGACCGGCTTCTGACCCGGAAATTCGGCAGCAAAATGTACGTGGAAATGGAAATTTCCGTGGACGGGGAAATGACCCTGACGGCCGCCCACGACATCGCCGAAGGCGTTCACAACGATATCGAGCGGCAGTTTTCCAAAGTGAAGCACATCATGATCCACGTGAACCCGGCCCAGGAGCGGTAAGCAGGCCGGAAAACAAAGGCCCCTGAAATCACAGGTTTTCAGGGGTCTTTTGAAGTATAAACGAGAATTTGTTTGTCTCCGGCGGGAGATTTGTAGTATACTGGGGATGGGTCAGGAAAAGCGGGAATGCCGCTTGGACCGCAAGGGAGGACGACTGCCGTGAACAAGGATGCGTTTCTGGCGGAGCTGAGGAAAAAGCTGTCCGGGCTGCCGCAGGACGAATTGGAGGAGAGGATCGCCTTCTTTGGCGAAATGATCGACGACCGCATGGCCCGCGGCGCTTCGGAGGAAGAAGCCGTGGCGGAAGCGGGGCCGGTGGACGGCATCGTGGATCGGATCATGGCCGAAATCCCCCTGACGAAGCTGGTGGAAAACAAGATGAAGCGGAAAAAGGGGCTGACGGGCGGGAAGATCGCCCTGCTCCTCGGCGCGCCCCTGTGGCTCCCGCTTCTGATCGCGGCGGCGGCGGTGCTGCTGGCGGCCTATGCGGTGATCTGGGCGGGGGTACTCTGCCTCTGGGCGGGGGCGCTGAGCCTTTTTGCGGCGGCGATCGCCTGCCTGATCAGCGCGATCCCATACCTGCAGGCGGGAAACACGGCGGGCGCGCTGTTTTCCGCAGGGGCGGGCCTCGTGTGCGCCGGGCTTGCGGTCCTTCTGTATTACGCCTGCAGGGGGATCACCGGCGGGCTTATGAAGCTGACGGGGAAAGCGCTGCTGGCGGTAAAGACCCGGCTGGTGGGAAAGGAGGGGTGAGCCATGCGCGGAAGAAAACGCGGATTGATCGTCGCGGCGGTGCTGCTGGCGGCGGGCGCGCTGGTCTGCGGCGCGGCGCTGGCGTCCGCGGGCTTTGATTTCAGCAGGCTCGGCATGGTCGAATATAAAACCAATACCTACGCGGTGAGCGGAGATTTTCAGCATATCCTCCTTCGCGGCGACCGGGAAAAAATCGTTTTCGCTCCGTCGGAGGACGGGGCATGCAGGGTAGTCTGCCGGGAGGATGAAAAGGAGCCCCATGCCGTCCGGGTGGAAAACGATACCCTGACCGTGGAAAGCACGGCCCGGCGCGCATGGTTCTTCGTGGATTTCAGCTTCCTAACGTCCGGCCCCTCCGTGACCGTATACCTGCCCCGCGACGCCTATGGGGCGCTTTCCGTGGAAGGCCAAACAGGGGACGTGGCGATCCCCGCGGATTTTTCCTTTGACAGCATCCAGGTAACGCTCAGCACGGGCAGCGTGGACTGCCGGGCGGCGTCCGCCGACGCCGTGCGCGTCAAAACCAGCACGGGCGGCGTCCGCATTGCGGACGTAGCGTGCAGAGGGGATGTGGAGGTCCGCGTGAGCACGGGCGGGGCGGTGCTGGAAAACGTAACGTGTCAAAATCTCCTGTCCGACGGCAGCACCGGCGGGCTCACGCTGAAAAACGTGATCGCGTCCGGAAAATTCGATCTGAGGCGCAGCACCGGCGGCATCCGGTTCGAGAGCTGCGACGCGGAAACAATCCTGGTAAAAACCAGCACGGGCAGCGTGACGGGCACGCTGCGCTCGGGCAAAGTGTTTTCCGCCCATTCCGATACCGGACGGGTGGAGGTCCCCGGCGGCGGAAGCGGCGGCCGGTGCGAGATCACCACCAGCACCGGCGGGATCCGGATCGGCATAGAAAACCAGTAAGGGCATGAAAGGACCGCAATCCAGGAGAAACGGAGGTGCAGCGGCTTGATCCAGATCTTTTACGGCGGCATGTTCGTGTCCTCTCTTTTATGCACCGCGGTTTACATCTATGTGTGGCACAAGCACTACGACGTCAATTTCACCATGATCTTTACCCTGGTGCCGGTGGCCTGCCTGGGCTATGTGCTGCAGGGGCTGTCGGAAAGCCTGGAGGGGCTGGTCCGGGCGGTGCAGGTCATTTATATCGGCGGCTGCTTCCTGCAGCTGTTCATCCTGCTGAGCATTTTCAATCTTTGCCGGATCGGCCTTCCCAAATGGCTGCGCACGGCGCTGTACCTTGTGTGCGTCTGCCTGTTTTTTTCCGTGCTGACCACCGGGCGGATGGATTTGTTCTACCGGGATATATCGTATGACGCGTCGCTGGGCACGCCGGTGCTTGCCCGGCAGTACGGGCCCATGCACGGCGCCTTCTACGCGGTGATCCTCCTGTTCTTTGCGGTGGGGATCGCGGCCATCGGCTATTCCCTGCACCGGAAAAAGCAGGTGCCCCGGACGATCCTGTACCTGCTGATCCTGCCGGATGTGATCTGCATGCTGAGCTTCTTCGTGGGCAGGCGGATCATCCAGACCGTGGATTTCGTGCCGCTGGGCTATGTGCTGGCGGAGCTGACCTTTCTGCTCATCGCCCATCGGGTGAACCTTTACGACGTGAGCGACACGGTGATCGATTCCATGGTGAAGGACCGGGGGATCGGCTACGTGTCCTTCGATTACAGATACCGGTATCTGGGCAGCAACCACGTGGCCAAACAGCTGGTGCCGGGGCTGGCGGCCCTGGCGGTGGACGAGCCCTTCGGCTACAAGCCCACCCAGCGCAAGATCCGCCATTTTCTGGACAGCTTCCGCCAGGATCCGGAAAACAGCGCCTTCGTCTACACCGTGCCCGGGGAAAGCGGCGATGACGGGGATGAAAGAATCTATAACGTGAACGTCAATTACCTGTACGACGGCATCCATCGGCGGGGGTACATCGTCACCTTTACGGACGACACCGCCAACAAAAAATACATCCGGCTGCTGGACACCTACAACGAAAGCCTGCAGCAGCAGGTGGAGGCGAAGACCCGCCACATCGTGGAGATGCACGACAACCTGATCATGAGCCTGGCCATGATGGTGGAGAGCCGGGACAATTCCACCGGCGGCCACATCAAGCGCACCAGCGAGGGCGTGCGCATCCTGATCGACGAGATCGTCAGGGAAGGCGCCCTCCCCCTGTCCCCGGAATTCTGCCGGGACGTGGTGAAGGCCGCGCCCATGCACGATCTGGGAAAGATCGCCGTGGACGACGCCGTGCTGCGGAAGCCCGGAAAATTCACGGACGAGGAATACGCAAAAATGAAGCGCCACGCGGCGGAGGGGGCCCGCGTGATCCACGAGATCCTTCTGCACACGGACGACCGTTCCTTCAAGGCCGTGGCGGAGAACGTGGCTCATTACCACCATGAGCGCTGGGACGGCTCCGGCTACCCGGACGGCCTTTCCGGGGAGCGGATCCCCATCGAGGCCAGGATCATGGCCGTGGCCGACGTATACGACGCCCTGGTCAGCCGCCGCGTTTATAAGGAAGCCTTCGATTTTGAGCGAGCCAACCGGATCATCCTGGAGGGCATGGGCACCCAGTTCGATCCCGGGCTGCGCTCCGTCTACGAAAAAGCCCGGCTGCGGCTGGAGGAGTACTACAAAGCGCTGCCGGAAACGTGAAAAGCAACGGCAGGCAGGCCGTGGACGGCAAGCGTACAGCCGCCGGAAACGCGGACGGCATCAAAGCACAGGCAGGGGCATCTATGAAGAAAAAACAGTGGATCGGCAGCTTTTTGCTGCTTCTCACAGCCATGATCTGGGGAACGGCCTTCGCCTTTCAGCGCGTGGGCATGGACCATATCGGGCCGATGACGTTTACCGCGTCGAGGATGACGCTGGCCGCCGCCGCGGTGGGCGGCGTTTCCTGCCTGCGGAAGAGAGCCCCAGCCCGGACGGACGAAGCGAAAAAGCGCGCCCACAGCACCCTGGCAGGCGGCGCGATGTGCGGCGCGTTCCTCGCCCTCGCCAGCATTTTCCAGCAAATGGGCATCGTTTCCACCTCCGCCGGGAAAGCGGGGTTCATTACCGCCCTGTACATCCTTCTGGTGCCGGTGATCGGCTTTGTTTTCTTCGGCAGGCGCAATCCCTGGCCCGTATGGCTCGCCGTTCTGCTGGGCGTGGCCGGGATGTATCTGCTGTGCGTAAAGGAGCGCATTGCGCTGGCCTCGGGCGACGCGCTGCTTTGCGTCTGCGCCGTGCTGTTCAGCGGGCATATCCTTTGCTGCGATCATTTTGCCAGCCGGGGCGACCCGGTGCGCATCTCTTTTGTGCAGTTCCTGACCGCAGCCCTGATCGCATGGGCCGCGGCGTTCCTCACGGAATCCCCGGGCTGGGATCAGCTCTCCTCCGCCCTCGTCCCGATCCTGTATTGCGGCGTCGTGTCCGGCGGGATCGGATACACGCTGCAGCTCGTGGCGCAGAAATATACGGACCCCACGGTGGCTTCGCTGCTGATGAGCCTGGAGGCGGTGTTTGCGGTGATCGCCGGGGCGCTGCTCCTGAACGAACGGATGACCGGACGCGAGCTGGCCGGCTGCGGGATCATGCTGGCCGCCATCGTCATCGTGCAGGTCCCGATGCTGCGCAAAGGAAAGGCGTAAGCCCTCTGACGGGATCGGGGATCGAAAAAGGTTCAATATATCATGGGCTCTGCTTTTCATGCAGGAGATGCTTCCAAGCCGGTTCTGTGCCGCAAATCAGCGATCACCGGCCCTGCATCCTCCTGCGCTTCTTTTTCCCTGCATTCCCCCTTCGGCATGCATCGTAGCCCTGCAATGAACGGCAGACGCGGAGGCGGGCTTATATTGACATGAGTGCCCGCCCATGTTATAATGCATATGTATGTCCAGCCGGACGTACGGGCCTTGACATGATTGGGTTTTCATGGTTTTTTACTGAATAACCGTCTGATCAGAAACCGCATCCGTTCAGCCGGCCGGGAATGCGGAACGGGCCTGCGGAAGCGACGGCCAGGCAGCCGTCTTCTGAACGAAAAATACTGCCCGCGGATCGGAGCATTCACGCAGGTACGAGGAGCATACGGTCTGAATCGGCCCGGATCCCCGGATAAGAAGTCTGACCATTGGAATGTAAAGGGTGAGAAGCCTTGTTGAAACATGACGTAAGCCGCCCAAAGAAGTGGCACGCCGTATCGCTGCTGCTGGCGCTGTACGACGCGTTTGCGGTATCGGTATCGTATTTCCTGGCGCTGTGGATCCGGTTCGACTGCGAATACTCCGCCATCCCCAAGGAATTCCTGACGGCGTATCTCCGGTTCCTTCCGTTTTACATCGTGCTTTGTCTCGCCGTTTTCTGGTGGGCCAAGCTGTATAAAACCGTCTGGCGGTTCGCCAGCTATGTGGATCTGATGCGGGCCTGTATCGCCACGCTGACCGCATCGGTGCTCCATGTGATCCTGATTTCCCTGTTCTTCTATCAGCCGGATCTTTATCTGCGCATGCCGGTTTCCTATCACGTTTTCGGCGCGGTGATCCAGGCGATCCTGCTGGTGGCGTCGCGGTTCAGCTATCGGATCCTCAGCCTGTTCCGCGGCAAAAAGCGGAAGGCGGACGCCTCCGCCGCGCGGGTGATGATCATCGGCGCGGGATCGGCCGGGCAGATGCTGGTGCGGGATATGATGGAGGCCAGGGAGATCCACGACCGGGCGGTCTGCCTGATCGACGACGATAAGAACACCTGGGGCCGGGAGATCGACGGGGTGCCCATCGTGGGCGGCCGGGACGATATCCTGCGGGCGGTCAGCGAATACGACGTATCCAAGATCTATCTGGCGATCCCCAGCGCCACGGCGGAGCAGAAGCGGGATATCCTGAGCATCTGCAACGCCACCGGCTGCAAGCTCATGCAGCTGCCGGGGATGTATCAGCTGGTGTCCGGCCAGGTGACGGTGTCCGCCATGAAAAAGGTCTCCATCGAAGACCTGCTGGGCCGGGAGCCCATCCGGGTGGACCTGCACGGCGTTTACGCCGCGCTCTCCGGAAAAACTGTGCTGGTGACCGGCGGCGGGGGCTCCATCGGATCGGAGCTGTGCCGACAGATCGCGGCGCACCAGCCCAAGCAGCTGATCATTTTCGACGTTTACGAGAATAACGCTTATGATATCCAGCTGGAGCTGAAGGAAAAATATCCGGAATTGAATCTGGTAGTACTGATCGGCTCGGTGCGGGACAGCCGGAAGATGTTCAACGTATTTGAAACCTATCATCCGGACGTGGTGTACCACGCCGCGGCGCACAAGCACGTGCCCCTGATGGAAACTTCCCCCTGCGAGGCCATCAAGAACAATGCCATCGGCACCTTCAAAACGGCCTACGCCGCCATGGTGCACGGATGCAAGCGGTTCGTGCTCATCAGCACGGACAAGGCGGTGAACCCCACCAACATCATGGGGGCCAGCAAGCGGCTGTGCGAAATGATCATTCAGGCCTTCGACGCCAAGATCAAGGCGGGCAAGACCGACGAGATCCCCCAGCTATTTACCCACGAGGGCATCGAAAACGCCGATAAAGACGGAACGGGCTCCGTCTTCCGGAATATCCAGACCGAGTTTGTGGCGGTCCGGTTCGGAAACGTGCTGGGCAGCAACGGCTCGGTGATCCCCCTGTTCCGCAAACAGATCGAAAAGGGCGGGCCCGTGACGGTGACCCATCCGGACATCATCCGCTATTTCATGACGATCCCGGAGGCCGTGAGCCTGGTGCTGCTGGCGGGCACCTACGCCAAAGGCGGCGAGATCTTCGTGCTGGACATGGGAAGCCCGGTGAAGATCGACGCCCTGGCGCGGAACCTGATCCGTTTGTCCGGGTTCAAGCCGGACGTGGACATCAAGATCGAATACACGGGGCTGCGGCCCGGGGAGAAGCTGTACGAAGAAAAGCTGATGGCGGAAGAAGGCCTGCAGAAGACGGACAACGACCTGATCCACATCGGCAAGCCCATCCCCTTCGACACGGACGTGTTCCTGGGCCAGCTGGAAACGCTGATGAAAAAAGCCTACGCCAACAAGCCGGACATCCGCAGCTTTGTGGAGGAGATGGTATCCACATACCACCCGGCGGAGGAAGAGCGGGCGGAAAAAACCGCGTGAAGCCGGACGGAGCGCGCGGCCGGGCCGCGAAGCCATCCGTCGGATGATGCTATGCGAACCAACAAACAGGACCGCACCGGAACTGAATGGTGCAGAAATCTGAAGTAAAGGAGAATCATATGAACACGTTGGGAAATCAGATCCAGGATGCACGGAAAAAAGCGAACATGACCCAGGCGCAGCTGGCTGGCTTCGTGGGCGTGAGCCCGGAAGAAATCGCCAGCTGGGAAAAGAACGAAACAAAGCCGGACAAAGAACAGCTGCAGGCCATGAGCGACAAATTGGGCGTCGTTCTGTTCAATCCGCAGTCCGCGGAAGCCCAGCGGAAATCCGATGAGAAGCTGGAGCAGCTGAAAGCCGCGGAATTCCAGGGAAAAAAGAGTGTGGGGACCGGCAAAAAAGGATCCGGCGAGGAAATCAGCTCGAAGCTGACCTGGCTGATTCCGCTGGCGCTGATGCTATTCCTGATGATGATCGTGTTCGTCCTGGTGCAGCCCTCCATCAATCAGCTGAACAAGCAGATGTACGAGCTGCAGCAGTCCGTTTACGCCACGTCTTCTATGGAAAAGCTGGCTGAGAAGAAAGTGGAGGATATTGAAAACAGCCTGATCGGCGTCAGAAGCACGATGAAGGATATGGGCGATCAGATCGATACCCTCAACACCCAGGTCACGGATATCCGTTCGACGGACGAGATCCTTTCCCAGTATATCAAGACCGCCCGGGGCGAGGAATGCTCCAACGGCGCGCAGAAAAACTACTATAACGGCTACAATTTCAAATCCAGCGACGAGGAAAACAAATTCGCCACCGTATGCTTCAAGCTGTACAACGCCGAAGGATTCCTGAAGGATTTCGGCTACTCCAAAACCCCGGGGCTGATCGAAGGCCGGTACCTCCACCTGTATCCCACGGGAGAATATCAGCTGCAGTTCAAGGCGAACGCCAACATCTCCGACGAATTCGTGAGCAAGACGGTCTACCTGGTGCAGAACAAGTCTTATCACTATTCCTACGATCTGAAGAAAATGTCCGACGATCTGGTCATCATCTACAACATTTCGTTCACGCAGCTGGACGGAAACTGATCCGCACTGCGGAGCGCGGGGCATCCATTCCCCGGGCCGGGCAGTGCAGCGCTTGGTCTGCGGCGGCCTGATCGGCCGGTTGGCAGAGGGGAGTTACGATCCTGCCAGGGACGGCTTGGCCCGCGGCAGGATCTGCTTTCATTAAGAGCGCCCGGCGATTCCGCGCTGCACGCGGACAAGGCCCCTGCGCAGCGGGCCGAAGGATCGCGCATGCGATGAAAAACGATTTGCACGGAGCGGACAAAGGATGACTGTGATTTACATTGTATTGGCAATCATCCTGCTCATGGCCCTTCTGGCTGTGATCAGGAAGCCGGGGTCCGTATACAGCAACGATCCCGCCCAAAAAAATCCCCTGGAGGGGAAGCGGGTCCGGTTTGTGGAAAACGATTCGGAGCCGGAAAACGCCGACGGCGTCCGCGGCCATCTGGAAGCGGTGGGCAAGGCGGAGCATCAGGCGGGCTTTTATGAGAAGATCGTAAAGCGGCTGCTGGATGTGGTGCTGAGCTTCTTCGGGCTCGTGCTGCTGAGCCCCGTCTTTTTCCTGCTGAGCCTCTGGATCGTGATCGACGATCCAGGCCCCGTTCTGTTCACCCAGAAGCGTCTGGGCAAAAACAAGCAGTATTTCAAGCTGCACAAGTTCCGGTCCATGCGGTTGTCCACGCCCCGCAACGTTCCCACCCACATGCTGGAGAACCCGGACCAGTACATCACCCGGTCCGGCCGGTTCATCCGCGCCCATTCCCTGGATGAGCTTCCCCAGATCTGGGATATCTTCATCGGCAACATGTCGGTGATCGGGCCGCGTCCCGGCCTGTGGAACCAGGATCTGCTGACGGCGGAACGGGATAAATGGGGGGCCAACGATATCAAGCCGGGGCTCACCGGCTGGGCGCAGATCAACGGACGGGACGAACTGGAAATCCCGGCGAAAGCGAAGCTGGACGGCGAATACGCCGCCAAGCTGGGCCTGAAAATGGACATCCGGTGTTTCCTCGGTTCCGTGGGCGTTTTCGGCGGGGACAAAAGCGTCGTCGAAGGCGGCACGGGCGAAATGAAGAAGAAGGAACAAAAGAAATGAAAAAGGTGCTCATCACCGGAGCCAATTCCTACATCGGCGGCAGCTTTGAAAAATACGCGGCGGAGCATTACGCGTCCCAGCTGTCCGCAGACGTGGTGGACATGATCGACGGCAGCTGGCGGGAGAAGGATTTCAGCCCGTATGATATCGTTTTTCACGTGGCCGGGATCGCCCACGCCGACGTGGGCAAAGTGGACGAGGCGACGAAAGCCAGGTACTATGCCGTCAATACGGACCTGGCCATCGAAACGGCGAAGAAAGCAAAAGCGTCGGGGGTCCGCCAGTTTGTGTTCATGTCGTCCGCCATTGTTTACGGCGACTCCGCGCCCTTGGGAAAAAGAAAGCGGATCACTACGGAAACGGAGCCGGTGCCGTCGAATTTCTACGGCGATTCCAAATGGCAGGCGGACCGGGGCGTGAGGGAGCTGGCAGACGACGCCTTTGCCGTCGCCGTTCTGCGCCCCCCGATGATCTACGGAAAGGGGAGCAAGGGAAATTATCCAAAGCTGGCGTCCATGGCGCGAAAGCTTCCCGTCTTCCCGGATATCGGGAATGAGCGTTCCATGCTTTACATCGATAACCTGTGCGAGTTTCTCTGCCAGGTGATGATCCGGGGCGAGGGCGGCGTCTTCTTCCCCCAGAACGCCGCGTATACGCGCACGTCGGAAATGGTGAAGCTGATCGGGGAAGCGACCGGCCATCGGGTGCGGCTGACGAAATGCCTGAACTGGCTGATCGTCCTGGCGTCCCATATCCCGGGAAAAGTTTCCGGCCTGGCCAACAAGGCTTTCGGCAGCATGAGCTACGATCAGGAAATGAGCGCATATGGCTTTGAATACCGGGTGGTCGGTCTGAAGGAATCGATTGAGAGGACGGAAGGAAAATGAAGCATATCCTGGTCGTATCGCAGTACTTCCATCCCGAAACCTTCCGCATCAACGATATCGCGACGGAATGGGTAAAACGCGGGTATAAGGTGACCGTGCTGACCGGCATCCCCAATTACCCCCAGGGCGAGTATTACGAAGGCTACAGCAAAACGGAAAAAACCCGGGAAGAATGGAACGGCATGGAAATCATCCGCCTGCCCATCGAGCCCAGAAAAACAGGCTCCATGCACCTGATCCGGAATTACCTTTCCTTCGTCACCGCCGGAAGAAAATGGATCCGGAAGACGTCCGTCGACGCCGACGCCGTGTTCACCTACGAGGTGTCGCCCATGACCCAGGCGCTGGTGAGCACCTGGTACGCCAGAAAGCGCAAAATCCCCCACATCCTGTATGTGACGGATCTATGGCCCGAAAACGTGGAGATCATTACGGGCATCCATAACAGGCTCTTCCTGGGCGCCATACAGAAAATGGTGGATTATATCTACAAGCGCTCCGCCAGGATCCTGACCTCTTCGAACAGCTTCATCGGCGCCATCCGGAAAAGGGGCATCCCGGAAGAAAAAATCGAATTCTGGCCCCATTACGCGGAGGATTTCTACAGGCCGGCCGAACGGGTCGGCGCCGATGTGATCCCGGACGACGGCATTCCCAATCTGGTTTTCGCCGGCAACATCGGGTATGCCCAGGGGCTGGCCCTGCTGCCCCGGGCGGCCGGAAAGCTGAAGGAAGAAAACATCGCCGTCCGCTTCCAGGTGATCGGGGACGGCAGATACAAGGCAGAATTGATGCAAACGGTGAAATCGCTCGGCGTGGAAGAGTACTTCAATTTCATCGACCGGAAACCGGCGGAACAGATCCCGGCCTACCTGGCCGCCGCGGACGCCCTGCTGATCACCCTGTCCAGGAGCGAGGTGTTCTCCATCACCATCCCGGCCAAAACGCAGTCGTGTCTTGCCTGCGGCCGGCCGATCCTGGTTTCCGCAGACGGCGAAGTGCAGGACATCGTCAAATCGGCAAACGCCGGGCTTGCCAGCGCCTCCGAGGACGTGGACGGGTTCGTGCAGAACATCAAAGCCCTCATCGCCATGCCGAAGGAAGAACGGGAGCGCCTGGGCCGGAACGCCCTTGCGTATTCGCAGGAGCATTTCAACAAAGAAACATTACTCGACCGTATGGACGAGATTATGGAAAAGGAGATCGGCAATGTCAAGCTTTAACGGGGCGACTTTATTGATCACGGGAGGAACAGGCTCTTTCGGGAACACCGTCCTTAAGCATTTCCTTGCCACCGATATCGGCCAGATCCGCATATTCAGCCGGGATGAAAAAAAGCAGGATGATATGCGTCACGAGCTTCAGGCGAAGCACCCGGAATATGCGAAGAAGGTAAAATTCTATATCGGCGACGTCCGGGATCCCCAGTCCATCCGGGACGCTATGCCGGGGGTGGATTATATTTTCCACGCCGCGGCGCTCAAGCAGGTCCCCTCCTGCGAGTTCTTCCCCATGCAGGCAGTCAAAACAAATATCGAGGGCACGGACAATATGCTCCACGCGGCGATCGAAGCGGGCGTGAAGCGGGTGGTGTGCCTGAGCACGGACAAGGCGGCCTATCCCATCAATGCCATGGGCATTTCCAAAGCCATGATGGAGCATGTGATCACGGCCAACGCCCGCGTGGCCGCCGAGCGGGGCGATACGGTGATCTGCTGCACCCGGTACGGAAACGTCATGTGCTCCCGCGGGTCGGTGATCCCGCTGTTCGTCGATCAGATCAAAGCGGGCGATCCCATCACGATCACCAATCCGGAAATGACCCGGTTCCTCATGAACCTGGACGAGGCGGTGGAGCTGGTCCGGTTTGCGTTCGAGCACGCGAATCCCGGCGATCTCTTCGTTCAGAAGGCGGACGCCAGCACCATCGGCGATCTTGCGAAGGCGGTGCAGCAGCTCTTCGGCGATACGGGCACCCGCATCATCGGCACCCGCCACGGCGAAAAGCTCTATGAAACGCTTCTGACGCAGGAGGAGCGCCTCCGGAGCGAGGATATGGGGGATTATTTCCGGGTATCCGCGGACAACCGCGATCTGAACTATGACAAGTATTTCATCACGGGGCAGGTGCGGACCCAGGCGGACGAGGCCTATACCAGCCACAATACGGTGCGGCTGGATGTGGAAGGGGTCGTCAGGAAGCTGCTGACGACGGATTATGTCAAAGAACAATTGGAGGCGCAGGCATGAAATTTTTGATCCTGGGATGCAACGGCATGGCAGGTCATATGATCAGCACCTATCTCAAGGAACAGGGCCACGAGGTGTTCGGCTTCGACCGCAGGCCTTCCGCCTGCATTAATTCAGTCGCCGGGGACGCCATGGACGCGGCCTTTGTAAAGGACCTGGTGGGGAAAAACAAGTATGACACGGTGATCAACTGCATCGGCCTGCTGAATCAGTTCGCAGAAAACAACAAGGCGGGGGCCGCCTACCTCAACGCCTATTTCCCCCACTACCTGGCGGAGCTCACCGAAGGCACCGATACCCAGGTGATCCACATGAGCACGGATTGCGTGTTCAGCGGGAAACGCGGACAGTATACGGAGGACGACCTGCGGGACGGCACCACCTTCTACGACCGTTCAAAGGCCCTGGGCGAGCTGGAAGACAATAAAAACATCACGCTGCGCAATTCCATAGTAGGCCCCGACATCAATCCCAACGGCATCGGGCTGCTGAACTGGTTCATGCAGCAGCACGGCGAAGTGACGGGGTATACCGGCGCCATGTGGACCGGACAGACCACGCTGCAGCTCGCCAAGACCATGGAAGCCGCCGCCCGGGTAAAGGCCCACGGCCTGTATAACGCCGTCCCCGACACCTGGATCTCCAAATGCGATCTGCTCGGCCTTTTCAACAAGTATATCCGGAAGGAAAAGGTCACCATCGTCCCTGTGGACAGGATGGCGGCGGACAAATCCCTGAAAAGGACGCGATGGGATTTCGATTACAAAATCCCCGATTACGAGCAGATGGTAGCGGAATTGGCGGATTGGATCCGGGCCCATAAGCAGCTGTATCCCCATTATCATCTGTAAGCCCCTTCCCCCGCGGAACGCCGTGTGAACGATTGATAAAGGAGCATCGCCCATGGAATACAGAAAACTCCGGCTGATGACCATTGTGGGCACCCGCCCGGAAATCATAAAAATGTCCGGGATCATCAAAAAGGCCGATCAGTATTTCGAGCAGATCCTGGTGCACACCGGGCAGAATTACGACTATGAGCTGAACAAGGTTTTCTTTGAGAACCTGGGGATCCGCGAGCCGGATCACTACCTTGGCGTAGTGGGCGAAAACCTGGGGCAGACCATGGGCAACGTGATCGCCAGCTCCTATGAGCTGATGGCGCAGGTAAAGCCGGATGCGCTGATTATTCTGGGGGATACCAATTCCTGCCTGTGCGTGATCTCAGCAAAGCGGCTGAAGATCCCGGTATTCCATATGGAAGCGGGCAACCGCTGCAAGGACGAAAATCTGCCGGAGGAAGTGATCCGGCGGATCGTGGACGTGACCAGCGACGTCAATCTCTGCTATTCGGAGCATGCCAGACGGTACATCCTGGATACGGGAGTCAAGCCGGAATACACTTACGTGGTGGGCTCCCCCATGGCGGAAGTGCTGAATCAGTACAGGGAGCAGATCGAAAACAGCTGCGTGCTGGAAACGCTGGGGCTGCAGGCGGGAAAGTACATCCTGCTGTCGGCGCACCGGGAAGAGAACATTGACAATGAAACCAATTTCCTGTCGCTGATGAACGCCGTGAACGCCATGGCGGAAAAGTACGATATGCCGATCCTCTACTCCTGTCATCCCCGCAGCAGCAAATTCATCGAGGCGCGCGGCTTCACCTTCGATCCCCGGGTGATCCGGCACAAGCCCCTCGGCTTCTTCGATTACAACAAGCTGCAGCAGAACGCATTCTGCGTGGTGTCGGATTCCGGCACCGTGCCGGAGGAAGGCGCTTATTTCAGATTCCCCGCCGTCTCCATCCGGACGAGCACGGAACGCCCGGAAGCCATGGACAAAGGCGTGTTCATCATCGGCAGCATCACCGCGGAGCAGGTGCTGCAGGCGGTGGATCTGGCCGTCTCCATGCATGCCAACGGCGATGACGCGGTGGATGTGCCCGCCTATACGGACGATAACGTCAGCGCGAAGGTCATTAAGATCATCCAGAGCTACACCGGCATTGTCAACCGGATGATCTGGAGAAAATAAAAAGCGGATCATCCGGCGGAGCACGCAGAAATACACACGGGGGAAACAGCGTATGCCAAACGGCGAGATTGTCAATTATCTGAAAAAACGGGCGGTGAAGGCGTTCCTTCACGTCTTCTGGGTATTCCCGGTGGATAAGAAAAAGGTCTTCCTGCTCAATGAGCTGTCCTACACCTACGGGGACAACCTGAAATATATCGATATTTATATCAAGGCTCACAACGAAAAAGGCCTGAAACCCGTATTTGCCATCAAGGACGGATACGAAGGGCCTGCGGACGATCTGATCGTCCGGCCCAACAGCCTCCGGTATTTCAGGGAGCTCCTCACCAGCGGCACGGTCATCACCAACGCGGGCGGGGTATCGTATATCCCCAAGCGGAAAAAGCAGCGGATCATCAGCACGTGGCACGGCGGCGGGCCATACAAGAAGACCAGCGTGGACGTGTACGACAATTACTGGTACAGGAAAGAAGTGCAGATGAACTGCGACAACACAGATTTCATCCTGTCCTCCTGCCGGATCTTTACTGAATTTGAAGCCAGGTCCATGGGCTATCCGCCGGAAAAATGCATTCCCGCCGGGCTGCCCCGCAACGACATTCTGTTCGGCGATCACGAGGAAATCCGGCAGAAGGTGCGGAAATACTATTCGATTCCGGAGGGCAAAAAGTTCGTGCTCTACGCCCCCACCTTCAGATCCAGCAGCGAGGATTCCACCAGCAAAAAAATCACGAACTACATCGACATTGATATCGAACGGACGGTAAACGCGCTGAAGGAAAGATTCGGCAGCGAATGGGTCTTCGGCATACGGCTGCATCCGAAGCTGGCTGACGTTGACATGAGCGGCCTGAACGCCGTCAGCTGCACCGCCTACCCCGATATGCAGGAGCTGCTGTGCTGCGCGGATGCGGTCATTACGGATTACTCTTCTCTGATGTGGGATTATTCGTTTACTTTCCGGCCCATCTTTCTGTACGCGCCGGACATCGAGCAGTACGAAAAGGAGCGCGGCTTCTATATGCCCGCTTCCCAGTGGCCCTATCCCATCGCCCACAGCAACGACGAAATGTGCGAAAACATTCTGCGATTCGACGAAGATCTGTACAAACAGCGCGTGAAGGCGCATCATTTGGCCAGCGGAAGCTATGAAACCGGACAGGCCTGCAAAACGGTGACTGAGCTGATCAACGCATGATCGCACGCCAACCAAAGCGATAGGAGAATGACCGATGGTTTTATACTTGCTCGTGTATCTTGCCGTTTTCGCGGTAACCATCCTGCTGGCCGCGGTGTTCCAGAGATGCTACAACCGCATCCGCATCGATTGGTTTTCTACCAAAAAAGCAAAGAAAGCCAACGGCGTAATGTACTGCTTCGTGGGCTGTGTTTTCCTGATGCCGATCATTGCCATGTTCAGCCTGCGGTACGGCATCGGCACGGACTATTTCAACTATGAACGCATCTACGAGGCCGTTCACGGCACTTCCATCAGCGAATACTGGTCCCTGCACAGCAAGGGCATGGATCTGTTCTATATCGAGCCCGCCTACTATTTGATGAACAAGATCCTGCCTTCCTTCCGGCTGCTGCTTTGGGCGATGGGCATCCTGATGTTCATGCTGCTATTGCTGGCGATCAGGAATTATTCCACGCAGATCCGGTTCTCCTTTGCGCTGTTCATTTTCCTGACGACGCAGTATATTTACGCTCAGAACGGCATGCGGTTCTCCGTCGCGCTCTGCCTGATCCTGCTGGGATACATCGCGCTGGGAAAGAACAAAACATGGCAGTTCATCATCATGGTGCTGCTGGCCTCTCTGTTCCATCAGGCCTCCCTTTTCTGCCTGGCGATGCTGCCCCTGAAACGGTATAAATACAAAGGCGCCAACAGCATCCGCAATATTCTTCTCTTCGTTCTGATCCTGTCCTTCCCGCTGCTGATCGGGCTCCTGTTCAACATCATCGGCAACTTCTCCGCATTTGAACGGTATTTCTCCACCACCCAGTATTCCCGCAGCGAGACCATGAAAATCGGCTGGACATGGCTGCTGCATATCGTGCCTGTGATCCTCCCGCTGCTCATTTTCTGCAGGAAGGAGCTTTTCAAAAAGCAGGACAGCAATTTCTTCTTCCGCATCTGCATCATGGAGATCCCCTTCCGTATGCTGGGGCTGTACAATACCTGGTATACGCGCTTCGCCAGATGCTCCCAGATCGCACAGGTGATCTTTCTGCCGCTTGTGCTGGCGCGGGTCACCAATAAGCGCAAGAGGATGCTGCTCTATGCGTACTACATTGCCTGGTTCCTGTTCTATTTCGGGTATTATGCCATCGTAAACGACCAGTGCGATTCCCTGCCGTATGCGTGGATCTTCTCCCAATAAGCGCCTGGATCCCCTCGCCCGGGAGCCGTCACAAACTGGTTGCATCATAAAACAGCAATGAATTTGAAAGGAGCATCCCCATGATTTACGTGAATGAAAAAATCAAAAACACCTACCGGGTGCCGCAGCCTGAAGGACGCGGCGCATACATCCGCCTGGACCAGAATGAAAACCCCGACGGCCTGCCCAAATGGCTGTTCGATTCCGTCATGGAAAAAGTGACGCCGGAATTTCTGGCCATCTATCCCGAGGAAACCATCCCCACCACGAAATACGCGCATCTGCTGGGCCTGGAGAAAGAAAACGTTACCCTGACCGACGGCAGCACCGTCGGCATGGGTTACGTCATCAAGGTCTTCGGCGAGCCTGGGAAGAACATCCTGACGGTGACGCCCTCCTTCGCCATGTACGAAGTGTACGCCAAGATGATCGGAATGAACGTGGTGCAGATGAAGTATGAAAACGACTTCTCCTTCAAAGTGGAAAATATTCTGGCAAACATCAATGAGCGCACCGGCATCGTGGTCCTGGTGAACCCCAATATGCCTGTGGGCAACGTCTATGCAAAGGACGACATCCGGCAGATCATTGAGAAAGCGGGCCGGAACAACGCCCTGGTGATCATTGACGAAGCCTACTATTATTTCTACGACCAGACCTCCATCGATCTGGTCAGGGAATACGACAACGTCGTGGTCCTGCGGACGTTCTCCAAGATGCTTTCCATCCCCTCTCTGCGGCTGGGGGCGATCATGTCCTGCGCGGAGAACATCCGCTGCATCAACAATTACAAGCCGCACTACACGGTCAATTCGATCGCTCTGCTGTTCGCGGAGGCCATCGTCGACAATCATGAGCGGCTGCTGTCCGAGCTGATGGATCAGTATCTGGAAGGAAAAGAATACATCATCCGGGAGCTGACCGGCCATGGCTATGAGCTGATCCCGTCGGCGGGCTGCTACGTCTGCATCAAGCCCAAGCACAAAACCTCCCGGGAGCTGACGGATCTGCTTCAGGAAAACGGCATCCTGATCCTGTGCGGGAAAGACGGATTGACGGGCTGGCTGCGGCTGACGATCGCCCATAAGAAATACATGGAGCTGTTCCTCAATACTCTGCTGAAAATCGATAAGGCATAAAGCATGAAAAACTATGTGGTTTTATTGGCCGGCGGCGTCGGAAAAAGGATGGGAGCGGACATTCCCAAGCAGTTCCTGGAGGTGGAAGGCAAGCCGATCATCGTCTATTCCATCGAAAACTTCCAGCGGAACCCGCAGATCGAAAAGATCGTCGTCGTATGCGTCCGGGATTGGATGGAACGGCTGAAAGCGCTGGTGCGGCAATATGCCCTGACGAAGGTGGAATGGATCATCGAAGGCGGAAGCACCGGCCACGATTCCATCCGGAACGGGATCTTTTTTCTCAGGGACAAGGCGGAACCGGAGGATTATGTGATCGTCCATGACGCGGTGCGGCCCGTGCTCCCGCAGAAGGCCATCGACGAAGTGATCCGGGTGGCCCACGAAAAGGGAAACGCATCGTCGTCCATCGCCTGCCATCCCCCCATCGTGTATACGGAAGATCACCTGTCCGGGATCACCGATGTGGACCGGGAACACGTGATGCTCACCGCGTCTCCCCAGGCGTTCCGGTATTCCCTGGCCCTGCGGTGCTATCAGCAGGCGGAGCAGGAAAACAGGCATGATTTTACATTCACCAGTTCCCTGCTGATTCACTGCAAAGAACGGGTATATTTCGCCCAGGGCACCGCCAGCAACATCAAAATCACCACCAAGGGAGACCTGGCCCTGTTCGGCGCCCTGCTGAAGGTGCCCGAAGAGCTGCTGTATTAAATCGACTGGTAAAGGATAAAGGCTATGAATTGTTCAGAGTATCTGGTGGATTTCCTGATCAGGCACGGCGTTACGGACGTGTTCGGCTATGCCGGCGGGTATATCGTTCCGTTCATGGATGCGCTGTACCGGCGCAAGGATGAGATCCGCACCCACGTATGCTATAACGAGCAGGGGTGCGCCCTGGCGGCGGACGGGTTCGCCAGGACAAGCGGAAAAATCGGGGTATACTTTACCACCTCCGGCCCCGGCGCGGTCAACGGCCTGGGCGGATTGGCGGACGCATGGTTTGACGGCTTCCCCGTCATGGGCATTTGCGGAAACGTGCCAACAAACGAGATGAAGGGCTTTTCCGGGATCCGTCAGAACGGCTTCCAGGAGATGGATATCGTATCCATGACCAGGAACATTACCAAGTATTCCGTTACCGCCAACAGCGCCGAGGGCTTCCCGGATATTATCAGCAGGGCGTACAACATGGCGCTGCTGGGCAGGAAAGGAGGGGTCATCATTGATTTTCCGCTCGACATACAGCAAGCCGATATTATTGGTGGGTAACGGCGTCCGCAGCGCCGATGCGGTCGACATGGTGCATGAATTTGCCAACAGGACGAACATCCCTGTCCTGACCACCATGAACGGCGTGGACCTGGCCCAGGATGATCTTCACATCGGCTTTATCGGAACGCACGGCAACCGGATCGCAAATATGATCCTCAACGAATGCGACCTGATCATTTCCGTTGGCGCCCGGCTCGGGATCCGCCAGGTGGGAAGGACCGCCCGGAAATTCGCCCCGAAGGCCGATCTCGTCCGCTGCGATATCGACGAGTACGAGCTGAGCCGCAACATCAAGGAAAACGAAAAGAAATTCCATACGGACGCCAGGGATTTCATGCGCATGCTGATGGCGGAGGACGTGGGCGATTATTCGGCCTGGAAGGCTCAATGCATGCAGGCGAAGGCCATCCTGAAGGATTACGACAAACAGCCGGGAAATCTTGCGGTGGAAAAGATCGCGTCCCTGCTGCCGCCGGATCCCGTGGTTTCCGTGGACGTGGGCATGAATCAATGCTGGTGCGCCCAGTCCCTCCTGCTGAAAGGATACAAGGGGCGCATCCACATCAGCGGCGGCTACGGGACTATGGGATGCGGCCTGCCCTATGCGATCGGCTCCTGCATTTCAACGGGGAACGCCCCTTCGTTCTGTATCACGGGCGACGGCGGTTTCCAAATGAACATTCAGGAATTGGAAACGGTGCGGCGGGAGAATCTGCCCATCAAAATATTCATCCTGAACAACCGCGTGCTGGGCAAAATCAGCGAGACGCAGCACTTTGAGCACAACGACCGGTTTGCCAACACCACTGCGTCCGGCGGTTATTCCGTGCCGGATTTCAGCAGGATTGCCGAGGCTTACGGCATCCGGGCCGCAAAGCTTTCTTCCTACGAGGAGCTGGACGGTTACAGGGCCTGGATCCACGACAGCGAGCCCTGCCTGTTCGATATCCCGCTGCCGGAAAACAGCCTGCTGACCCCGAAGATCAAGTTCGAGACTCAGGCGATCCGGCCGGAATTGGAGCCGGCGGTCATCGCACAGGTAGAAAGCATTCTCAGGCAATAAGAGCGTTTCCAGAAGCGATCAAGCGCGGTAACGGAGAAAAATATGCTGATTAGCGTTGTCATCCCTGTTTATAACGTATCAAAGGATCTGCTGGTCCGCTGCATCGAAAGCGTCCTGCGGCAAAAGGATCACAGCGATACGGAGATCATCATTGTGGACGATGGAAGCGAGGCGGCAAACGCGGCTTCCTATCAGGAAATCAGTGATCAGCACAGCGAAATCAAATACTTCCGGAAAGAAAACGCAGGCCCTTCCGCAGCCAGGAATTACGGCGTGGAAAAGGCCGAAGGCGAATACGTCTTTTTCATGGACGCGGACGACTACGCCACGGACCGGTGCCTGGAGCAGGCTAAGGCCATGATCGAAAAGCATCATTCCGACATCGTGTTTGGCTATGTCTATAAAGATCTGGCCGACGAGGGAACGATCCGGCACGCGTCGTCAGACAGCGATCCGGAGGATATGATCATCCGCAGCGAAGAGGATATCTCCGCGCTGATGAACCACATCCTGGGTTATGAAGATCCCCGGTTCAGGTTCGGGCATGGATACCTGAGCGACGGCCCGTGCTGCCGGCTCTTTCGCAGAAGCCTGTTTGACACGACCTCATTCGATACCGTTCCCAGGTGGAACGAAGATACCCTGTGGAATATCGAGCTGCTGAAGAAATGCAAAACGGTGGCCATATGCAAATCCATGTGGTATGTCTATGCGGTCAGGAAAGGCTCCGCCATGCAGGGATTCAGGAGCAATTGCTATGAAGAATTCATGTACATTACTGAAAAAGTAAGCAGCGTGGGGCATTCCGTGTGGAACGGAAGCATCGACAAGGGCATTGCTTACCGCGTATGGCACGATATTTTTATTCTGTCCAGGGGATATATTTTCAATCAAAAAAATACGGATCCTTTCCCGGCGAAGTACGCGATGCTCAAGCGCGCCGTCAGGAGCGGCGCTTACCGGCAGGCCGTCAGGTCCGTCCGCTTCGACGCCGAGCAGAGCATCAGCAAGCGCGCAGTCAAAACCGTCCTGAATACCGCCATGAAAATGCACTGCTTCTGCCTCGTCTATTTTCTGATCAGGCTTTACGTCGGAAAGGCCTGAACCTGGCTGCACGCCGGCGGACACCCCAAAAGAAAAGAGGACATGAATGGAAAAAATCAAGCATGCGATCAAGAGCAGCAAATTGCTCACAAAAACGTACCGCTTTGTTTTCCGGCTGGTGCTGACGCTTTACTGGAATCTGCAGTTCCTGCTGAATAAGCTGTTTCGGAAGAACGAAGCGTACGGCTGCTGTTTCGTTTTCACAACGATGTTTGGCCGGCTGAAAAAGAACAATTGGGGCGATGACCTGAACGAGTATCTGTTCGGGATGATGACCAATAAAAAAATCCGGTTCGTTCAGTTTGATCAGCTGCTGTTCTGCCCGAAAGTCACCCGGTATTCGCTGATCGGCAGCATCATCGGTGATTTCAATCTGGACAATACGGTCATCTACGGATCCGGGGCCATTACCTCCGATCCGCTGCTGCAGGGAAGGCCCCGGAAGGTGCTGAGCGTCAGAGGCCCCCTGACCCGGGAGGCATTGCTGAAAAAGGGGATCGACTGTCCTCCTGTGTACGGCGACCCGGCGCTGCTGCTGCCGCTGGTGTATCGCCCGGATATAAAAAACGGCGACTGCATCGGGGTGATCCCGCATTATCGGACTGCTGACAGCGATCTGCTGTCTGCATGGAAGAAAGACGATCGGGTGCGCATGATCGACATGTCCAAATATGAAAAATGGACGGATATCATCGACGCAGTACTGCAGTGCAAAGTGATCATCTCCGAATCGCTGCACGGCCTGATCGTAGCCGAAAGCTACGGGATCCCGTGCGTCTGGATCGAGGTGGCTCCCCATGATTGCCCGTGGGAATGGGAATTCAAGTTCTTTGATTTCTATCGTTCCATCGGGAAGGACGATCCCAAATGCTATAAGCTGTATGAAGGATACAGCCTTACGGATCTACTGGAAAAAGCGAAGGAATGGGCGCCCGGCACCATCGATTACGACGCCATGCTGAAGGCGTTCCCCTTTGCGCTGAAGGACAATCTGAAAAAATGAGCGAAACGAAAAGCGGAAAAAAACTGCTGGTAGGCACCGGTATCTATGCCGTGGGCACGTTTGGAACAAAAATCCTGATGTTCCTGATCGCGCCTTTGTATACCTATTATCTCGCAACTTCGGAAATGGGGACCTACGACGTTCTGATCAGTACCATCGGTCTGCTGATCCCGATCATTTCCATGCAGATTTCAGACGCCGTATACCGGTGGATCATCCGGGAAAACGTAGACAGCGAAGCGTATCTTCGGGTCACATACCAGTTTCTGCTGGTCAGTTCGCTGCTTTGTTCGGGGATCATCCTGGCAGTCCATTTCCTGATCGTCACCATTCCCTATATCTGGTATTTCCTGGGCGCCCTGCTGTCTTCGCTGTTCTTTCAGATTTCCCAGAAGATTCTTCGGGGCCTCAAGCGGCAGTGGATATTCGCCATATCCGGCATCATCTATACGTGCGTTTTCCTTGGCCTGAACATCGTGCAGCTGTGCGTGCTGCACAGGGGCGTGGAAAGCCTGCTGATGAGCTATATCACAGCAAACATCGTTGGGCTCGCGGCGATCGTCGCTGCCGAAAAGCGGATCCGGGTCAATATATTCAGAAAGGCTGAGCCCGGGCTCCTGAAAGAACTGCTGGGGTTCTCCATTCCGCTGATCCCGAATTATCTCAGCTGGTGGATCGTCGATTCCTCCGACAGATACATCGTACTGTGGTTTCTCGGCGTAAGCGCAAACGGCGTGCTGGCCATTGCGCATAAATTCCCCACCATATTGCAGTCGGTTTTCGGGCTGTTTCTGAATTCCTGGCAGGATCTGGCCATTGCAAGCGAACAGGACGAAAAAGCCTTCTTTACAAACGTATTCCGGCGGCTGTACCGGCTGGCATTCATGCTGCTGTGGGTGCTGATTCCGGCCACCAAGCTGTTTGTCTGGCTGGTAATGGGGCAGGACTATAAAATTGCCTGCGATTATATTCCGTTCTATTATCTGGGCGCCGTTTTTCAGGCATTCTGCTCTTTTTACGGCGTCGGATACTTGCGGTCCAAGAATACGAAGGGCTCTTTCTCATCCAGCATCTGGGGCGCCCTGATCAACGCTTCCGTGAATATCGGGCTGATCAGAATCATCGGCCTGCAGGCAGCCGCGGTTTCCACATTCTTTTCCTTCCTGGGCATGTGGCTGATCCGGGAAAAGCAGAACAGGGAAGAACTGGGGATCACCATTCGTTGGCCTGAATTCCTGCTGTTTCTGGCGGTGGGCATCGCCGTTTGCCTGGTTTCCATTTTCAGCAGCATCCGTTTCAATATCGCATTATCCGCCGTGGGGATCGATCTGTTCCTGATCCTCAATTACAAGGACATGGAAATCATCGCCGCAAAGCTGAAGAACCGGAAAAAAGCAAAGGCCTCCTCCGGCCAGGCGTGAATGCGCGTCCGGCCTTCCGCTGCCGCGTTCTGTCCGGCAGGATACAAGATCCAATCCTCCAAGAAACCGTGAATCCTCAGGCGTATTTCAGCCCTCCGAAAGATAAGGAATCCGAATAAAAAACGCCGGCGTATGGCCCCGCCAGACTGGCAGGGATCACACGCCGGTGTTTTTTATGCTTCCGGCCGGAGATGTTTCCGGATGGAATGGAATTACTCGGCAGCGCCGGAGGTGGACTCCTCCGTCATGGGGCCCGGACTCCATGGCGTTTTCTCCGTGCCTATTTCGATCTTAAGGCGGCGGATATCAAATCCTTCCCTCTGCAGGGTCGGATCGTAGAAGCCGATACTGCCGTTGGTATATTGGTTACCGCTCGTGTCAGTCCGGATACCGAAATTGCGCACCCATGTGGTGAATTTGAAGGTCTGATACGCCCCCGGATTCACCGTGAACTCAAACGAATCAGCGATGCTGATGCCGCTGGTCTGATAGGGATACATCCGCAGGGTGCGGCTTTCGTTTCCAAGCATGCAGGCGTCAAAACTGATGGTGACCGGCTGATTCTCATATTTGCGCAGGGCGGTAAATACGTTAAACTCCATGAACCCGCCGACAGACTGCCTTGCATGGCCGTCTCCGGGCAGCAGGTTCGCTCCTTTGAGCGCCAGGAGCGGATCGCGCGGAGCGAACGTCCAGGGCGTTTCCTTGTTGCCGATCTCGATTTTGATATTTCTGACGGTGAAATCCCTTCGTTCGCTGTTAATGAACCCGATCTCGCCCAGGCTGAGCCTCTGTCCTTTCTCGTACCGCTGGCCGTAATCAATGATCTGGGTGACAAAGGCATAGCGGCTGAAATCTGTAGTCAATGCAAATTCTTTGCTGCTGCCAATGCTGAGCCCGCTTTCCTGATAGGGATAGACCTTGATGGGGAACCCCTCGTTTCCATTGACCTTTGCATCAAAGCTGATGCACACATACTGGCCTTCGTACGATTTGAGATCCTCCCAGATGCCGACTCCCAAGAAGCCGTTTCCGGTCTGCCGCACTTTGGCGCTGTCCAGCAGCAGGTTTTCACCGTTGATGGCAGGATCGTCTGCGGCGTATCTCCATTCAGTCGGTTCAACGCCCACCTCGATCTTCACATTACGGATACGGAATTCGTGCTTCGTTTTTCCCGGATCAAGGAAGGCGATTTCCCCGTCGCTGAACCTCTTTCCGCTTTCAGAATTGATTCTGTAGCCGTAATTGACGACGGATGTGGTGAAGCTGAATTTCTGATACTTCCTCGGTTCCACCTGGAACTCGGCCCTGTCGGCGATGCTGATGCCGCTGGTCTGATATGCATACATCTGCAGCGTGCAGCTTTCATCGCCTTCCATCATGGCTTCAAAGCTGATGGTGACCGGCTGGCCCACATAATGGTCCAGCGCCTCCCGCACCTCGATGCTCAGGAAGCCGCCGCCATTGGATCTTCTGTTCTTTCCGCCGCCTTTCAGCAGATTATCGCCTGTTAAGATCGTATCGTTCGGTGCAAAGCTCCAATCAGTCGGCTTTACGCCCACTTCGATCTTGATATTCTTGACGGAAAATCCTTTGCTGCCCGTGCTGGAGAACGAAATCCCGCCCCGGAAGTTTGTCTTGCCGGCAGTGCTTTCCGCCGTGCCGAGCTGGGTCACCCAATCCGTGATGGTATAACGCTTATAGGTCGTAGACAGGCTGACCTTATGGCTTTCTTCGATGGTAACGCCGCTGTTCCTGTACGGAGAAACCTGGAGCGCAAGGCCGTCGTCCTTTTCCGCTTTCGCCTCAAAGCTGATGCAGACCGGCATGCCGACATACGGCTCCAAGGCTTCCCCGACATCAATGGAAAGCTGCCCGTTGGGCGCCGTGCGGATCTTTGCGCTGTCCATCAGCAGGTTATCGCCAGTGACCGAAGGATCGCCAGGGGCAAAGCTCCAGGGAGTAGGCTCCAGGCCCACTTCGATCTTGACGTTCCTGATGCTGAAGATTTTATGCTCCTTGCTGTAGAACCCGATTTCACCCGCGCTGAACTTCTGCCCGTCTTTTTCCCTGATGCCAAAGTCCTGAACCTTGCCAATGTAGGAATAGTTCGCATACTTTGACGTCAGATGGATCGTCTGCTTTCCGTCAACGGTCACGCCGCTTTCCTGGTATGGATAAACCTCAATGTCAAATTCATTCCCTGTATTGGTTTTTGCCTCAAAGCTGACGCAGACCGTCATGCCGGTATACGGCGCCAGGATATCTGCCGTGGGGATGGACAGGAATCCGTTCTCAGATGAACGGCGTACACGCGCGCTGTTTTTCAGCAAGTTTTCGCCCGATACGACGGGATCATTCGGCGCATAGCTCCAGTCACTTTGCTCATTTCCTGCTTCGATCTTGATATTGCGGATCTTGAATTCCTGCCTGCCCGAATCATAGAACGCAAGGCTGCCGCTGCTGAGCATCTTCCCTGTATCCGGATTCACGCGGATCCCGAAATCCCTGACGGAAGTATGCATGACAAAGGATTGATACTGGTTGGGCTGTACGGTGAACTCCTCTCTGTCGGCAATGCTGATACCGCTCGTCTGATAGGCATACACCTGAAGCGTGCGGCTCTTTTCGCCCACCGTCATGGCTTCGAAGCTGATGGTGATCGGCTGATCCAGATAATCCGCCAATGTATCGCGAACGGCCACCTCAAGGAACCCGCCGGCAGACGATCTCGTCTGCGCGCCTCCGATCAGCAGATTCTGACCGATGATCTTATTCAGCGGATCGTCAACCGCCATGCACCAGAGCGGGTTTTTCACCTCGCCCAATTCGATTTTGACGTTTTTGACCGAGAATTCTTTATGGGATTCATTGAAGAATGCGATTGCGCCTTTGCTGTATTTTCCGCCGTAATCGTCCGGGCGCTTGCCAAACAGATATCCCCTGTCCACAAAGGAATACCGTTTATAGGATGTGGTCAGGTTAAAGTCATGGCTCGTTTCAATGCTGACGCCGCTGTTCTGATACGGATAAACCCGGATGGGAAGCTCTTCCGCTGTATCTGATTTCGCATCGAAGCTGACGGTAATGGGCATGCCGATATACGGCTCCAGGGCATCCCAGACATCAACTGACAGGAATCCGTTCTGGTCATGGCGCACCTTGGCGCTGTCCTTGAGCAGATTGCTCCCGTTTACCAAGGGATCATTCGCCGCAAAGGTCCAATCGGTCGCTTTGTATCCCAATTCGATCTTGACATGGCGGATGCTGAATTCCTGCTTTGCTTCGCTGGCATCAAGGAACGCAAGCTCACCGAGGCTGTACTGCTTTCCTGTATCCGGGGCAGTCCGGATTCCGTAATCGTAAACGGAGGTTGTAAAGCTGTACTGCTGATACTGATTTGGCTCCGCCTTGAACTCGAATACATCGGCGATGCTGACGCCGCTGTCCTGATAAGCGTACATCTTTAATGTACGGCTTTCCTCCCCCAGCATTTTGGCTTCAAAGCTGACGGTGATGGGCTGCCCCACATATTCAGTCAAGGCATTATTCACGCCGATGGCCAGGAATCCGCCTCCATTGGACTTTTTCGCCAGTCCTCCGCCCACCAGCAGGTTTTCTCCCGTCGGCGTCATGAGCGGATCATTCGGCGCCAGGCTCCATTCCGTGGCTTTGGTGCCGATTTCGATTTTCACGTTCCGGATCAGGAAATCCTGCTTCTTTGATTTCGGGGACGTGGGATCAAAGAAGGAAAGGATGCCGCTGCTGCGCACAGCGCCTGTCTTGGGATCCGCCAGGATACCGTAATCGGCCACCGTCGTTGTAAATTTCTGCCTGGTATACTTTTTCGGAACCGCCTGGAATTCGAATTTATCGGCAATGCTGATGCCGCTGTCCTGATAAGCGTACATCCTCAGCGTACGGCTTTCCTTCCCCAGCATCATCACATCAAAGCTGATGGTCACCGGCTGGCCCACATAATCGGCCAATGCATTCCGGACGTTGATGCCCACATAGCCGGATTCGGATTTTCGCGTCATTCCGCCGCCGACCAGCAGGTTCACGCCTGTTTTTTTCGCCAGCGGATCATTCGGCGCAAACGACCAGGGGGTATTCTTGGTTCCCACCTCGATCTTGATGTTCTTCACGGTGAAGCTCTGGCGTTCCTTATTGTAGAACGCGAGTTCACCCCGGCTGTACTTCTTCCCGTCCTTTTCCCTGATGCCGAAATCCTTAACCTGTCCGACGAAGGTATAACGGGCGTATTCCTGCGTCAGATGGAATGTGCGGCTGCCGTCAACGCTGATTCCGCTGTCCTGATACGGATAGACCTGGATATCAAATCCGTTTTCCGTATTGACTTTCGCATCAAAGCTGACACAGATCATCATGCCGGTATAGGGTTCCAGAATGTTCCGGGTGGGGATGGACAGGAAGCCGTCGTTGGCTTGACGCGCTTTGGCGCTGTCTCGGAACAGATTGTCCCCGGTAACCACCGGATCGTTGGCCGCGTATTTCCAGTCCGTAGGCTCGACGCCCACTTCGATCTTGAGATTACGGATGCTGAATTCCTGGGTCGGAGTGCCCAGATCGCTGACGGAAATGCTGCCGCCGCTGAGCATTTCGCCCGTTTGCTTGTTGACTTTGTAACCGTAATCGGTCACGGTGGTTGTGAAGGAAAACTTTTTATACTGCTTGGAGCTGACGGAGAATGAATACTTATCAGCAATGCTGATGCCGCTTTCCTGATAGGCGCTCATTTCCAGCATGTGGGCCCTGCTGCCTTCCGCTTTGGCTTCAAAGCTGATGGTGATGGGCTGGCCGACACTGCCGGCCAAGGCATCCCGCACGTCGATCCTGAGCTGGCCGGATTCGGATTTTTTGGTCTGTCCGCCGCCCACCAGGAGGTTGTCGCCCGTAACCAGGGGATCATTGGGCGCAAACGACCAGTCGGTGGGGTGATCGCCCACTTCGATCTTGATGTTTTTAATGGTAAAGCCCTTGTACGAATCGCTGATGAACGCGATCTCACCCTGGCCGTAAGCGCCGATCTCGCCGCCGTCCGCCAGATCCACGGTCCTGACCCGGTCGGTAAAGGAGCAGCGGGTATATCCTTTATTCGTATTCGTCAGAACGCATTCGTGGCTTTCTTCGATGCTGATACCGTTGCTCTGATAAGGCGATACCCGCAGCACCACTTCTTCGTTTCCTTCCGCAATGGCGTCGAAGCTGATGCAGATAGGCATGCCGGCATAAGGCTCCAGAACGTCCGCAACGCCGATCCGCACCATCCCGTTTTTCGCCTGACGGATCAGGGCGCTGTCCTTGAGCAGGTTGTCTCCCGTAACGGCAGGATCGTTGGGCGCGAAGCTCCACGCTGTCGCTTCCGTGCCAATTTCGATCTTGAGCTTGGAAATGCTGAAATCCTTCCGGTTCTTGGCAAGGCAGTCAAAGATCAGCACGCTGGGGCTGCTCTTGCCCTCGTTGGCCTGAACGGTGGAATGGAAGGAATATGACTGATACCCGCTGGAATTGACGTCAATGGAAGCGGTTTCCTGGAGCGTGAATGCGCCGTTGGCATCCGAAGACACCCGCACCCGCAGCGAATCGCCCTTGGCCTTGGCTTCAAAGCTCACCGTCACCGGCTGGCCCACGCAGTCCTTCAGGATATCGCCCAGATCCACCTTCAGGGTGCCCTGGGAAGAAGTGCGCATCTGCCCGCCGCCGATCAGCAGATTTTTCCCGGTGATCAGGGGATCTCCCGGCGCAAAGCCCCAGGGAGTGGCCTTCGTGCCCACTTCAATTTTGATGTTCTTGATCGTGAAGCCCTTGCTGTCCTCCGTGCCATCCGAAAACTCGATGGCGCCATCGGAGAGCTTCTGGGCCGTCAGGGGATCGATTTTGTACTGATAATCCTTTACGCTGGTGGTGAACGAATAGCGGTCGTATTTATCGGAGGGAACCGTGAAGCTCATGGAATCGGCAATGCTGATGCCGCTGGCCTGATAAGCGGAAACCGTAACGGTGCGCTTGTCGCCGTTCGTTTTCGCATCAAAGCTGATGGTGATCGGCAGGTCCACATAGCTTTCTAGGATCCCGCGGACATCCAGCTGCAGCGCGCCGTTCTCGGAGGGACGCTCCAGGGCGCTGTTCATCAGCAGGTTTTCTCCGGTCACGGGGTTGCCCAGCACAAATTCACCGGTCTCGTCGCCGTTGGTCTGATACTTGACATAGCCCAGGGACTGCTCTTTTTTGGCTGCGGCTTCCTTGTATTCTCCCAGCTGATTGAAGATATGATAGGCTTCCCTGTACTGGCCTTGCTCAAACAGCTCCAGCGCCGATTGATAATCCTGCTCGTTCTTCTTGACGGTTTCCGTCTGCCGGGCTCTTTCCTTGGCGTCGGAGAAATCATCCAGCTCTGTGAAGATGGCGATCGCGTCGTCAAATTCTTCCTTCTCCAGATGCTGCTCCGCCGCCTGATACCTCAGGTGCTTCTGCATCAGATCCGCCTGATCCGACGCATCCTTGTAGCCGTACAGCTTGGAAAATCTGTCCTTGGCCTTCTGATATTCCCCTTGTTCAGCCAGGCTCAGCGCCTGCTGATACGCCATTTCATTGGCGCGGGTCTGCTCTGCCTGCTTTTTCTGGGATTCCGCGCTGCCGTATCCGATCTCCGCCAGCCTGGTATAAATCGCGATCGCTTCGTCGAACTTTTCCTTCTTCACCAGGTCGCCGGCTTTGTTGTAATCGATCCTGTTCTGCATTTCCACTGCCTGCTCGGCAGCGTCCTCATACTCGCCCAGATCTTTATATATCGTAAGCGCCTGCTCATATTTTCCTTCCCGGGCCAGCTGTGCGGCGCGGCTGTAATTCTCCTGCTTCCCCCGCAGGGTGATGGCCGCCTGCGTCTTCTCCAGATACTGCTTGGAATCGCTGAAGTCCTCCAGTTCCGTGAACATCTGCAGGGCTTCGTCGTATTCCCGGCTTTCATATGCGCGCACGGCCTTATTATAATTCACATACTGACGCATCAAATCCGCGCGTTCCTGCGAATCCTTATAGCCCTGCTTCGCCAGCTTGTCAAAGATCACCAGCGCGTTTTCATACTGCTCCAGCTCCTGATAGCGGACCGCCTGCTCGTAAGAGGTTTTCTTTTCGCCTTCCTGCTTGGCCTCCTTGCGCTTATTCTTTACGTCTTCAAAGCTTTCGTCCAGCTGCTGATATATCGTCAGCGCTTCCTGGTAGCTTTCTTCATCCATCAGATTCTGGGCTTTGATGTATTTGATCCAGTTGCTCATGGTCTGCGCCCGGTCT
>JAFZQK010000073.1 GCA_017620455.1 Clostridia bacterium | reverse complement strand
CTCAAGGACAACGGCGACAAGCTGTCCGCCGAGGACAAGGCCACCGTGGAAAACGAAATCGCCTCCTTCAAGAAGGTCCGCGAGGGCAATAACGCCAGCGAAATCAAGTCCGCCATGGATGCCCTGACCCAGAAGGTCTACGCCATCTTCGGCAAGCTCTACCAGCAGCAGGGCGGCCAGCCCGGCCCCGATATGGGCGCCCAGGCGGGCCCCCAGCCCGGCACCCAGAATGACGACGGCTCCTTCAACGCCGACGGCAGCGTGCAGTAAGGGAACGATTGAAACTTTTCTGGGGGAAACCGTTCTTTCAGCCAGGCGGCACGAAAGTGACGCCTGGCGCGCCGTTACGCTGAAAACGGAAAACATGAGAGCATGGGCAAGCGAAGCGCAGGCCATGCGAAGAAACTTCCAAAGAGCGGTTCCCCCCAAAAAAAGAAAAAACCCAAACAAACTGTGAGTTGAGGAAACAATGGCAACGAAAAGAGACTACTACGAGGTGCTGGGTGTCGACAAGAACGCCTCCGCCGACGACATCAAAAAAGCCTACCGGAAATTGGCCAAGGAGTGCCACCCGGACCTGCACCCCAACGACAAGCAGGCCGAGGAGCGCTTCAAGGAGCTGAACGAGGCCAACGAAGTGCTGTCCGATCCGGAAAAGCGGGCGCGGTACGATCAGTTCGGCATGGACGGCCCCAACATGGGCGGCTTCGGGGCGAACGGCGGGTACGGCGGCTTTGATTTCGGCGGCTTCGGCGGCATGGGCGATATTTTCGACCAGCTTTTCGGCGGCGGCATGGGCGGCGCGTCGGCGCGGAGAAACGGCCCCATGGCGGGGAACGACCTGCGCTACGACCTGCGCATCAGCTTCGAGGAAGCGGCCTTCGGCTGCGAAAAATCCTTTGAGTTCACCCGCACCGAAAACTGCGACGCCTGTCACGGCAGCGGCGCCAAGCCCGGCACCCAGCCCAAGACCTGCCCCACCTGCAAGGGCACCGGCCAGGTGCGCATGCAGGGCGGCTTCATGGTCACGGTGCGCACCTGCTCCACCTGCGGCGGAAGCGGCAAGGTGATCACCGATAAATGTCCCGCCTGCGCCGGGACGGGCCGGATCAGGCGGCGGCGCACGGCGTCCGTGAAGGTGCCCGCGGGCATCGACAACGGCCAGACCATCGTGATGAACGGCCAGGGCGAGCCCGGGCGCAACGGCGGGCCCAACGGCGACCTCTATATCCAGGTGACGGTGCGGCCCCATAAGCTGTTCCGCCGGGAGGGCATCAACCTGCATCTGGACTTCCCCATCTCCTTTACCCAGGCGGCCCTGGGGGCCGACGTGGAAGTGCCCACCCTGGGGGGCGGCAAGGTGAATTTCCATATCCCCGAGGGCACCCAGAACGACGCGGAATACCGCATCAAGGGCCAGGGCGTGCAGCAGCTGCGGGGCAATTACCGCGGCGACATGATCCTGCACATCCGGGTGGAGGTGCCCCGGCGGCTCAACGAAAAGCAAAAGGAGCTGCTGCGCCAGTTCGCCGACACCGCCACCGGCCGGGAATACGAAGGCCGCAAGAGCTTTCTGGACAAGGTGAAGGAATTGTTCAATCCGTGATCACGCAAATAAAAACAGCGCGGCGATGACCGCGCTGTTTTTTTGCTGCCGTTAAGCGGATCGCTTTTTTCCCGGCGCCGCATTATTCCATGGGGGTCAGGGAAGAAGCGATCACGGTGTAGGCGATCTGGCCGATTTCGCTGTCGATGGGCCCGAAGGAGAAGATGATCATATTGCCGTTGGTGTCCACCAGCACGATCTGGCCGATATTGCTCTCCTCGTTGGCGTAGGTCAGAGCGTCGATGCCGTTAATATTGACGATGGCGGGTTCCTTCATGCCATTGGCCACGGCGTTTTCATAAGCCTGATCCAGGGTCATGCCTTCCGTAGCGATGGCATCCACGGCCAGATAGCATTCCTGATCCGCGTCGATAAACAGCGCATAACGGCCTTCTTCCTCGGTTTCCGTGTACACCAGATCGGCCGGGACCCAGATCATCAGGCCCAGATCCTTCAGCGCCACGGCTTCGCCCTTCAGCTCATACTGCGCCACAAAGGGCTCCCCGACTTCCTGCCAGGTGACGGAAACGGGTTCCGCCATGGCGGCAAAAGGCATCATGGCGATGCAGGCCAATACGATCAGAGCAGCGATTTTCTTCATGTGTTTGTCTCCTTTCTTTCGTTGCATGCCGCAACGGTTAAAGATCATACCATGCTTTTTGCGGCATGGCAACTGTTTTTCGCACTTTTTTTGTTTTTTGTCCGGGGCGGGTCAGCCGTCCTCAAATTCCTCTCGGTGCTGCCGGAAGAAATCGTAATACGCCCGCACGTTTTCCAGTTCCGTCCATTTGCGCGCCTGGGCGGGATCGGCGTCCAGGTCGTAGATCTTCGCGCCCCGGAGGGCCAGGAGGAAGGGGGAGTGGGTGGCGATCAAAAACTGGCAGCCGTAGAAGCGCACCGATTCCTCCAGGAACTGGGCCAGCTCCGTCTGCCGCCGGGGGGAAAGGCTGTTTTCCGGCTCGTCAAGCAGGTACAGGGCGTTTTCCCGGATGCGGTCGGTAAAGTAGGCGTAGGCGCTTTCGCCGTTGGACTGTTCCCGCACGTTGCCGGCCGCGAAGGAGCGCACGAAGCGGCTCTGGGTCTTGTGCCGGGCGGCGTTGAGCTTTTTGAGGGTCTCGTAATCCTCCATGGAGCCCAGCCGCCAGGTGCTGTATTTGTTCCCGGGATTGGCGTTGGCCATTTCCAGATAGTCCGCCATGATCTCCTCCCGGTTCGCGTCCACGCCCTGGTTGATGGCCCGGAGGTTCAGCATATAGTCGAACACGTCGTCGCTGGTGATGACGCGGCTCTGCCGGGGAACGGGCCTGCGCAGATCGCAATGGCAAAGGTTCAGATAATCCCCGAAAAAGCTGCTGCGGTTGTACAGGGTATCCCGCTGCAGGGACAGCTTTTCCGCGATCACGTTCAGCGCCGTGGTCTTCCCCGAGCCGTTGCCGCCGTAGAGGATGGTCAGGTGGTCCATCTCCAATGCGGAAAGCCCCTTCCCGGACAGGACCTGGAAGGGGTAAAAGGTATCAAAGCAGGTGCGCTTTTCCGCCATCCGGAAGGAGACCTCCCGTTCGGCGTCGGGGAAGAAAAAGCGGCTCAGATAGATCATGGGTCAGTTCTCCCGCCTGTCGCCCCAGAAGAACAGCGCCACGGTGCCGGGCCCGGTATGGCTGCCGATGAGGTTGCCGATGGAATGGATGACCACCTTGCCCTGCAGCTTGGGGAAAGCGGCTTCCACCAGGTCCGCCACGGCCCGGGCGTCCTCAAAGCAGGCGGACTGGGAAATATAGCACTTGCCGTCGTAATCCGCGCCGTTCCGGGCGTGGAGGCGCATTTGCTCGGCGATGCGCTGGATCACCTTTTTCTTGGTGCGCACCTTTTCCCGGGGGATCAGGCGGCCCTGGTCGTCCATGTTCAGCAGCGGGCAGATGCGCAGCATGGTGCCGAACCAGCCGGAGGCTTTGGAGATGCGCCCGCCCCGGACGTAAAAGGAAAGATCGGTGGAGAAGAACCAGTGGTGCACGTTCAGGCGGTTTTCCTCCGCCCAGGCCCGCACCTCGTCGATGCTCTTGCCTTCGTCCCGCAGGTCCGCCAGCTTATCCATGAGCAGCCCGTACCCCGAGGATGCGCCCAGGGAATCCACAATATAGATTTTCCGCTCCGGGTACTTTTCCTTCAGGGCGTCCCTGGCCAGGCACGCGGAATTGTACACCCCGGAAATGCCGCTGGACAGGCACACGTGCAGGATGTCCTTCCCTTGCTCCAGGAAGGGAGTGAAATACGATACGAATTCGTCGTCGTTCACCTGGGACGTGCGGGTGGAAGCCCCTTCCGCCATGGCCCGGTAAAACTGATCGAAGGGGATCGTCTGCCCCAGGTCGTCGGGATACGCCTTGTCGTTCAGATAATAATGAAAATAGATAAAATGGATGTCCCGTCCCTCGAAATGCTCCTTTGTCAGGTCCGCCGGCGAGCAGCAGCTGAGAATATAATCGGCCATTCCCGGAACACCTCCTTTTTTGATGAATGGATTTTATCAGGAAAGACGGCCCCTGTCAAGGCGCGGGAAGGCCGGGAAAGCGAAAAGAAAAGCATGACAAAACGCGTCTTGTATGTTATACTGTATACGGCGGGTTATGCCCGTACATCAGCAGAAGGAAGAAAACCCTTGAAGAAAATGAGCAGGCACAGGCGCAGCGCCCTCGTCAACGCGCTTGTGATCATCGGAACGCTGGGGATCGTGCTGTACCTGGGCTCCCGGGACGGCGGGCTGAACAACGCGTGGAACACCATGCGGTCCGCCGACTGGCGGTGGCTGCTGGCGGCGGTGGGGTCCTGGCTGGTTTTTATGATTTTTGAGGGGATGGGCCTGCACGTTTTTTTCCATTATCAGGATATCAGGATCCGATTCGGCACGTCCTTCCTGGTGGCGCTGATCGGGGCGTTCTATTCCGCCGTCACCCCGGCGGCCACCGGCGGCCAGCCCATGCAGGTGATCGCCCTGAAAAAGCGGGGCATCCCGGCGGGCATTTCCTCCTCCGGCCTGGCCGTCAAGTTTTTCACCTTCCAGACGGCGCTGCTGTCCCTGGGCGGATTGCTGTGGCTGACCAACGCCGACACGGTGCGCGCCTGCGTCGCCCCGGTGGGCATCTGGTTCGTGATCCTGGGCTTTTTCCTCAACGGGCTGACGGTGGTGGCGGTGGTGCTGCTGGCCATCAACAAGAATATCGTGAAGGGGATCCTGTCGCTCACGGTCCGGCTGGCCAAAAAGCTGCGCCTGGTGAAGAACGAGGCCAGGCTCAACGCCCGGATGGAGAAGGCCATGGCCGATTTCCATGCCTCGGTGGAGCTGCTCAAGCACCATCCCGGCAGGCTTCTGAACCTGTATCTGATCTCCTGCCTGCAGGTGCTGGGGCTGATGAGCATCACCTACTGCATTTACCGCTCCCTGGGCATGCAGGAAATGAGCTATCTGGGGATCACCACGCTGCAGTTCCTGCTGTATATCGGCGCGTCCTTCACCCCCCTGCCCGGCGCGTCCGGCGCCCAGGAGGAAGGGTTTGACCTGGTGTTCGGCAAGGTGTTCCGGAACATGGGCTTCGGGGCCCAGCTGATGTGGCGATTCTTTACTTATTACATCACGCTGATCATCGGCCTGGGCGCCGTGATCGTCAACAGCGCCGGCAGCATCCGCCAGGCCAGCCAGGAGGCGGAAGCCGCCCTGTCCGCCCGGGACGATGCGCCGGAGGAAGAGAACAAGGAGGAAGCATGAAACGTCTGATCGCGGTACTGCTGCTTTTGTGCCTGCTGCCCCTGGGGGCGTTCGCGGCCAAGGAGCCGGATAAGCTGCCGAAAAAAGTCACCCTGACGGAAGGTAGGTTCCTTCTGTTCGACCAGGGCTTCCGGGGCGTCTGGGAAAGCAGCGATCCCACGGTGGCCGGGGCGGAAATCGACGTGCACGAGCCCAAATACGTGCGTATCGTGGCCTTTCAGGAAGGGGAAGCGACCCTGAAACTCACCGGCACCAAATCCAATAAGACCGCGGAGATCCAGGTGACGGTGCTCCGGGACGAAACGGCGCAGGACCCGGTGCCGGAAAGCATCCAGGCCGCTATCGACATCGCGCTGGACGAATGGAAGACCCTGAACGGCGAAAAGCTGCCCAAAACGATCCAGGGCAACAAATACGTGAAATGGTGGGGCGGGGACAACATCGGCTGGTGCGGCGCGTTCGCCTCCTACTGCCTGGATATGGCGGGCATTCCCATGGAAAAGGAAGAAAGCGCGCCCAAGCTCAAGCCCCTGGAAAGCGGCGAGCCCCACAGCATCCGGGCCGCGGGGGTGCCCCGGCTCAGCACCGCCTTCACCAACATGGGCCGGGTGACCCGCATCCCCCGGCCGGGGTATCTGGTGATCTACGGCAGCGTGAAGGACACCTACGGCTTCAAGCACGTGGGACTGGTGACCCAGGTGAAGGACCTGGGGGACGGATTGTACCAGGTGTATACGGTGGAGGGCAACATGGCCAGCACCGTGCGCCGCTACAGCTTCCTCTACGACGCCCGGAACATGGAGCATCAGAACACCATGGAGGTGCCGGAAGAATTGCGGGACGCGGAGGAAGGCACCGATTACGTTCCGCATCAGGATTCCTGGTACGTGACGGAATACTGCATGACCTGGTATTGATCCCACGGTTTTGGACTGCAAGCGAAGGAAGAAACACAGGATGAAACGAATCGTGGCGCTCCTTGCGGCGCTGGCGCTGCTGGGCGGATTGTTTTCCGCCGCGGCGGCCGAGGAAGAAAAGATCAGCTATACCGGCACCGTGGTGGGGGGCAGCCTGCATCTGCGGGATGCGCCTTCGTCGGATGGGAAGATCATTACCACCTACAAATCGGGCACCAAGGTGGAGATCCTGGAGAACGACGGCGCCTGGTGCCGGGTGCAGGCGGGGAAGAATACGGGCTATATGATGGCCCAGTATCTGGATATCAAGGCCAATTATACCCACGTGGGCTGGGTGCGGACGCAGCGGGACGGCAAGGTGCTCAACGTCCGCGCCGCGGCGGACCCCCATGCCGCCGTGGTGTACAAGACCATGGGCGGCGCCGCCTTTGAAACGGTGGCGGAGGAAAAGGACGGCTGGTACAAGGTGCGGGTGGGGGACGGCTTCGGCTATCTCCCCGCCGCGGGCACGGAGCAGCTGGATGGCGATTACCTGCCGGATATCACCCCGGCGGCGGAGGGGGAGATCACCCCGGAAAGCCTGCGCACCGCCCCCCGGGAGGTGGGCAGCGCCGCCACCGTGTCCCTTTCGGAAGGGGATTTCACCTACGCCGTCACCTATCCCAGCCTCCCCGGGTGGGACCACGCCAACGGCGAAATCAGCTACTGGGCCCAGGAAACGCTGCGGCTGTTCCAGGAGGACCATGCGGAAAACCACGCCGGGGAGAAGGCCAGCTATACGGTGGAATACCAGTCCGTCCGGGTGGACGGGCGCTATTTCAGCGTGCTGCTGCTGGGGCGCTACCAGGTGGGAAACCTGTATGTGGATACGGCGTACGCCATGAATTTTGACGAAGGAACGCCGGAGGAGGAAGCCGGCGCCCGCGAGCTGCCCCGGATGGATGCTTTGGTCACGCGGGAGCTGCCCCGGGCCCTGTTCTGCCTGGAGAGCGATCTGAGCGCGCTCCTGCCCGCTCCGGCCTGCGGCTACGACGGGAAACCCGATCTTTCCTGCCTGCAGTACGCGGTGCTGGGGAAAGAGGGGATCGAGGCCGTCCTGCCTGCGGGGCAGTACCTGCCCGGGGTGCTGGGCACCCGGAAAATGACGGTGCTCTACGACCAGATCGCCGACTGCCTGGATCCGGACTGCCTGGACGCGGGCTTCATCGCCGATCACCGCCGGAAAATCGATCCCACCAAGCCCATGATCGCCCTGACCTTCGACGACGGCCCCTCCGAGGAGACGGACCGCATCCTGCGGGTGCTCACCCGCTGCGGCGGGCGGGCCACCTTCTGCGTCATCGGCAATAAACTGGAGCTCTACCCCGACGTGGTGAAGCGCACCATCGCCCAGGGCAGCGAAATCGCCACCCATACCTGGAGCCACCCGCACCTGGACCGGATCAGCAGCTCCGCCGCCCGGTCCCAGATCACCCGGAGCATCGACGCAATCCGGGAGCTGACGGGCGGGTACGAGGTCCGGGTGCTGCGGGCGCCGTACGGCAGGGTCACGGCCGCGGTGCGCTCCCTGTGCCGGGAAAAGGGTCTGATCATCGCCAAGTGGGAAGTGGATACCGAGGACTGGCAGACCCGGAACGCGGACAAGACCTATAAAGCCGTGATGCGCGGGGCGAAAAACGGGGTGATCGTGCTGTGCCACGATATTTACGAAACCACCGCCACCGCCATGGAACGGGCCATCCCGGAGCTGACGGCCCAGGGGTATCAGCTGGTCACCGTGTCGGAATTGCTTTCCTTCCACAAGGACGGCGCTCAGCCCGGCAAGGTATATACCAGGCTGGATCCGGAAAATATCAGAACGGACTGAAGGATCACGCAGGCCGGATGGGAAAACCGTCCGGCCTGTCTGCATGATGCCGCCGGAGAAGGGGGGCGAACGCATGCGCGTCGTATGTCTGGTGGAAAACACGCCGGGGAAGGAAAGCTGCGCCCCGGCCCACGGGCTGAGCCTGTACGTGGAAACGGCCCGGCATCGGCTGCTGATGGACACGGGGCCGTCGGACCTGCTGATCGGGAACGCCCATGCGGCGGGGGTGGATCTGAAAACGGTGGATATCGCGGTGATCAGCCACGGGCATTACGACCACGCGGGGGGCCTGCCGGCCTTCGCGGCGCTGAACCCCTCCGCGGCCGTTTATCTGCGCGCCGGGGCGGACGGGGATTTTTATTCCGGCCGGGAGGCGGACGGCAGCATCCATTATATCGGCGTGCCTCCCGCGGTCCGGGCGCTGCCCCGGGCGGTATGGGTGAGGGAAAATGTGCTTGAGATCGACGGGGAGCTGACGCTATTTGGCGGCGTTTCAGGCCGGAAATACTGGCCCCAGGCCAACCGGCTCCTTTCCCGGAGGGTGGACGGGCGCTTCGTGCAGGACGATTTTTCCCACGAACAATGCCTGCTGGTGCGGGAGGGGAAGAAAACGGCGCTGTTTTCCGGCTGCGCCCACAACGGCGTCCTGAACATCCTGGACCGCTGCCTGGAGATCACGGGGAAGGCCCCGGACGCGGTGATCAGCGGCTTTCATATGATGAAAAAAACCGGGGAGTACACCCCGGAAGAATGGGCCGTGATCGACGATACCGCCCGCCAGCTGCAAAAATGGCCCACCGTGTTCTATACCTGCCACTGCACGGGGCTGCCCGCCTATGAAAGGATGCGGAAGATCCTGGGGGATCAGGTAAAGTACCTTTCCTGCGGGGCGGAGATTACGCTGCTTTGACGCTTACTCCTTGTCCACCCGGAAAATGCCGCATTTTAAGTACTGGGTTTCCGGCGCGGCGGGGAGGATGGGATGATCCCGGCCCTGGGTGCGGTATTCCGCCTGGAAAAGGGACACCCGGGCGTCCCGGGCGGCGGAGAGCACCACGTCCCGGAACTGGCCGGGCAGCATGTGCTGGCTGCAGGAGCAGGTGATGAGATACCCGCCGTTCTTCACCAGCTTCATGCCCCGCAGGTTGATTTCCTTGTAGCCGCGCTCGGCAGCCTCCACCGCGGCGCGGGATTTGGTGAAGGCGGGAGGGTCCAGGATCACCACGTCGTACTGCTCCCCGGCGGCGGAGCGCTCCTTGAGGAAATCGAAGGCGTTGGCGGCGATGAAATCCACGTTGTCAAAGCCGTTGAGGGCCGCGTTTTCCCGGGCGCATTCGCAGGCAAATTCAGAGATGTCCACCCCGGTGACCCGTTCTGCGCCGTAGTGCGCCGCGTGCAGGGCGAAGGAGCCGGTGTGGGTGAAGCAGTCCAGCACCGTTTTGCCCCGGACGAAGGGGGCGATGGCGGCGCGGTTTTCTTTTTGGTCCAGGAAAAAGCCGGTCTTCTGCCCCTGCTTCACGTCCACCAGGAACTTAACGCCGTTTTCCGTCATTTCCACCCGGTCCGGCATCGTGCCCCGGAGGGCGCCGGTGACCTGGGGCAGCCCCTCCAGTTCCCTTACCGGCACGTCCCCGCGCTCGTAGATGCCTTGCGGATGCAATTCGTCCGTCAACGCGTCGCAGATGGCGTCCTTGTATTTTTCCATGCCCAGGCACAGGCACTGCAGCACGATCACGTCCCCGAAGGCGTCGGCGATCACCGCGGGCAGGCCGTCGGATTCGGCGAAGATCAGCCGGCAGGAGCGCAGATCCGCAAAGCTGCGCCGGTAATCGACGGCCCGGCGCACCCGGGCGCGGATGAAATCCTCGTCGATGGGGGCGTCCTTCCGGCTGAGCAGCCGCAGGGCGATCTGGGAGCGGGGATTGTAGGCCGCCATGCACAGAAACCGCCCGGCGGAGGAGGTGACCCGCACGGTGTCCCCGGGCTGGGGATCGCCTTTGGTGCGGGCGATGTCGCTGCGGAACACCCAGGGATGGCCGCTGTATACCCGTTTTTCTTTTCCCGGAAGCAAGATCACGTCCGCCATGCTGTTTCTCCTTTGATCCGGCGCGGTTTTTGCGCCGCGCAAGGTATTTTTTCCGCATTTTCTGCGCCGGGGCGGGTTTCTTTTGCCCCGGCATTTGCATTATATCACAATTTGGCGTATAATGTATAAGATTCTGCGCGCCCTTTTTCACGGCGGGCGGAAACACCCTTGGACAAAAGGAGGGCGGGGGCTGTGAAAGGGCAGGTGGTTTGGATCACCGGGGCTTCCAGCGGACTGGGGCTGCATACGGCCCGGGCCCTGGCCCGGCACGGTTTCCGGGTGGCGGCCGGCGCCCGGTCCTTCGGAAACGGGAAAACCGTGGAGGGCTGCCGCTGCCTGCCGCTGGACGTGACGGACCCGGACAGCATGGACGCGTTTTGCCGGGAGGCGGAAGCGGCCTTCGGCCCGCCGGACATCCTGGTGAACTGCGCCGGCATGCTGATCCTGGGCGCCTGCGAAAGCTACCCCACGGAGGAACTGCGCCAGGTGATGGAAACCAATTTCTTCGGCCAGGCGGCCATGATTTCCCGGGCGCTTCCCCTGATGCGGAAGCGGGGCCGCGGGCGGATCGTGAATTTTTCCTCCATCAACGGGCTGCTGGGCATCCCCTTCGAGGGGGCGTACACCGCCAGCAAGCATGCGGTGGAGGGGTATTCGGAATGCCTGGCCCTGGAAGTGAAGCCCTTCGGCATCGAAGTGATGCTGGTGGAGCCGGGGGACCACCGCAGCGGATCCCGGGCTTATCGGCGGCACTCAGCGGGGATCACCCCGGATTCGCCCTATAAGGCCCATTTCGATCTGGGCACGGCCCGGATCGCCCACGACGAGGAAAACGGCAGCGACCCGGACAAACTGGGCGAAAGGATCGCAAAGGCGCTGGAAAAGCGCCGTCTGCCCCGCCGCCTGCGCGTCGCCAGCGCGGATCAGCGCCTGGCGGTGATCCTGCACGACGTGCTGCCCGCCTGGGCCTTTGACCGCATCATCGGCTCTTATTACCGAAAAAGCCTGTAACGCCGCGATACAGAAAGAGGGTACGCCAAATATGAGCAACGTGCTCGCCCGCAGCGAAAAATTGCGGGAAGAAATGACGCTGAAAAACCTGTTCGAGCTGATCTGCCAGGACGGCGACAAGGTGGCCGCCCGGTGGCTGGAGGGCGAAGACGGGGAAGGAAAGATCACCTTCGCCGAATACCGCCGCAGCGCCCTGCGCTGCGCGGGCCAGCTGCGCGACGCCCTGGGCGGCGGCAATGCCGGCCGGTTCGTGGGCATCCAGCTGGATACCTGCCCGGAATACTTCTGGGTGTTCTGGGGCGTGATTGCCGCGGGGTATCACGCGCTGCTGCTGGATTTCAGCCTGAACGACGATATGACCGCCTATCTGCTGCGCCAGGCCGGGGCCGTCGCCCTGATCGGCAAGGGCAAGCGGCTGTCGCTTGCGAACGTGCCCCAGTTTACCCTCCGCCAGCTCAAGGAGGGCATGGAGCAGGCCCAGGAAGCGGATCTGCCCTTCGGCGGCAAGGTGGCCCTGTGCACCTCCGGCACTACGGATACCAGCCGGGTGTTCGTGTACGACGAAAAGGCCGTGTGCGCCCAGGTGCTCAATTCCGAACTGCTTTACAAGGCCAACCGCCGCATCATCTGCGACGAGCCCCGGCGGAACCTGGCCTTCCTGCCCTATCATCACGTGTTCGGCTTCATGGTGTGCCTGCAGTGGATCCATTTCCTGGGGTATGAAACCGTTTATCTTCACGACCGCAGCCCCCAGTGCATCCAGAAGACCGCCCAGCATTTCAGGATCACCCACCTGATGGCGGTGCCGCTGCTGGCCAATAACCTGTGCGTGGCGCTGAACAAGAAGGTGGCCAAGGAAAAGCCGGGCAAGCGCGCCGCGTTCAAGACCCTGCGGGGCATTTCCCTGGCGCTGCAGACCGTAGCGCCCGGCTTCGGGCTGGATTTTGCCCGGAATGTGCTTTTCAAATCCGTGGTCAGCCAGATCCTGGGGCCGGACGTGCGCTGCATCATCCTGGGGGGCAGCCATACCCCCAAGGAGCATATGCGCACCCTGAGCGCCCTGGGCTACTATACGGTGTCCGGCTTCGGCATGACGGAAACGGGCATCACCAGCGTGGAAACCAACATGAACGTCATCACCCGCACCTCCGGCTCCGTGGGCCGGCCGCTGTCCAGCGCCGAATACCGGGTGCAGAGCGACGGGGAAAAGAGCAATCGGGGCGAAATGTACATCCGGGGCGACACCATCCACACCGGCCGCCTGGCGGACGGGAAGCTGCTGCCCCCCCAGAAGGACGAGGACGGCTGGTTCCGCACCGGCGACGTGGTGCGCCTGGAAAAGGGCAGCCGCATGTACGTGGAAGGTCGGGCCAAGGACGTGATCATCAACGAGTCCGGCGAAAACGTGTATCCGGACGAGATCGAGGACGCTTTCGGCGCCCTGGAGGGCGTGGAGCAGTTCTGCGTGCTGGGCGTGAAGGCCCAGGGAAAGAAGCAGGAGAAGGAAGGCCTGCTTTCCCATATCCCGCACCCCCACCTGCCCGGGAAGAAAAAGGGCGCCGTGGACTATGAGGATATTACCCTGGTGATCAACCTGGGCCAGCATTTCCGGGATGAGGAATACATTTCCGGCATCATGGGCCAGGTGCGCCGCATCAACAGCACCCTGCCCACCCTGAAAAGGGTCAACCGCGTGCTGGCCACCCCCGAAAGGTTCCAGACCGCCGGCGGCATCAAGATCAAGCGCCTGGCGCTGAAAAAGGACATCGAGGACGGCAAGCTGGCCTACCGGGATATTGATTTCAACCGCAGGGACGCCGCGGGCCAGAGCGAGGAAAAATCCCTGGTGCAGGAGGCGAACACCCCCTCCGATCTGCAGATGGAGGAGATCAAACAGAAGGTGCGCCGGGTGTACGCCGAGACCCTGGACGTGCCGGCGGAGCAGATCCGGGACGACGCGCACTTCATCGACGAACTGGGGGGCGACAGCCTGCAGGTGCTGGGCATGAGCCTCAAGATCGAAGAGCAGTTCAACGTGCTGATCCCCACCGAGGAATACGGCAAGTGCACCACCGTCAACGACCTGTCCTCCCTTCTGTACGCCAAGGTCCGGGGCGACGTGGCCTATGAAAGCAGCGGCGCCGAGAGCCAGGAGCCGGTGACCCCCATCACCCGGTTCGAGGATTCGCCGGAATACAAGGCGTTTGAAAAGCGCTATCAGTCCCTCATGGGCGAAGGCCAGGAGAACCCCTATTTCGTGGCCCACGATTCGCCCCTGCTGGATAAGAGCTACGTGGACGAGCAGTGGATGCTGGATTTCGGCTCCTACAATTACGTGGGCATGAGCGGCCGCAAGGAAACCATGGACGCCGCGAAGGCCGCCATCGACAAGTACGGCACCTCCGCCTCCGGCAGCCGCCTGCTGGCCGGGGAAAAGACGCTGCACAAGGAGCTGGAAGCCGCCATCGCCGAATGGAAGCACACCGAGACCGCCCTGGTGCTGGTGGGCGGCCACAGCACCAACGTCACCTGCGTGGGCAATTTCTGTGGCAAGGGCGATCTGATCGTCTACGACGCCATCGCCCACAATTCCATCGAGCAGGGCTGCCGCCTGAGCCAGGCCACCGCCAAGCCCTTCCCTCACAACGACGTGAACGCCCTGGAGAGCATCCTGCGCAATCAGCGGCATAAGTTCGCCAAAGTGCTCATCGTCATCGAAGGCGCTTATTCCATGGACGGCGATATCGCGCCGGTGCCGGATTTCGTGAAGCTGAAGAAAAAATACGGCTGCTTCCTGATGGTAGACGAGGCGCACTCCGCCTGCGTCATCGGCGAAACCGGCGGCGGCGTGGACGAGTATTTCGGCCTGGCCCCGGACGATATCGACATCAAGTACGGCACGCTGTCCAAGGGCCTGGGCACCTGCGGCGGCTACCTGGCCGGCAGCCACGCCATCATCGATTACATGCGCTACAACCTGCCCGGGTTCGTGTTCTCCGTGGGCATTTCCCCGGCGCTGGCCGGCGCCAGCCTGGAGGCCATCCGCCTGCTGCAGAAGGATCACACCATCGTGCAGCGGCTGCACCGGAACATCAAATGCTTCTATGAGGAAGCGCACAAGCGCCACCTGAACACCTGCCTGGCCGGCGAAACGGCCATTCTGCCCATCCTGGTGGGCAGCGACGAGGACGCCTGGGAGCTGAGCAACCGCCTGCGCAAAAAGGGCGTCATCGTGCCTCCGGCGGTGTATCCCGCCGTGCCCAAGAACAAGGCCCGGCTGCGCTTCTGCGTCATCAGCGAGCACAAGCCCGAGGAGATCGTGGAGGCCCTGGACAAGCTGGTAGAATGCGCCAAAGAAGCAGGCATCCAACTGCCGGAGTAAGCGTGATAGAATTTGCGGGGGGACTGTTTTTGTGTCAAAAGCGGTCCCCCCGCGCCCCCTCCGAAAACCGGCTGGGGATTTTTTATATATCTGTTTTTTCTTCTGCCAAGAAAGCGGATGGATGGAATTGCTTTTTTACGAAAAAACCCCCAGCCGCTTTCTCGGAAGGGGGGTTGGGGGAAACCGTTCTTTGGCCCCAAAGAGCGGTTTCCCCCAATATCATTAACCTCAAAAAGCGTTTTGTCGTTTCCCTTCCCGCCATTTCAGCAGCGCCGGGCGGATGGGCGGGGACAGCTGCTCCACGGGGGGCATGTCCGCGGCGGAGAAGAAGCGGATCTCCGATACCTCTTCCTTCTGGGGGCGGATCGTCCCTGTCCAGTTCCGGCAGAGGAACACGACGTCCACATTGCTGACTTCGTCGCCGTTGGGGTAAACATAGTGGGTTTCCGGGCCGGAGAACACGCCGAAGAGGGCCATGCTGTTCGCGGTGAGCCCCGTTTCTTCCAGCAGCTCCCTTTTCGCCGCGTCCTCCACCCGCTCGTCCAGCTCCGTGCCGCCGCCGGGATAGCCCCACAGCCCGTTGTCCGTGCGCTTCTCCAGCAGGATCCGGCCCTGCCGGTCCTCAACGATCACGCTGGCCCCCACCTGCAACAGGCACCGATGGCCCACGGTTTTTCTTAGATCCAGGATATAATCCGCCACGTTCATTTTCTCCTTTGCTTATTCCAGAATCAGATAGCCCTGGTATCTTTCCCGCTGGGGGAAGAGCAGCTTCCCGTTGAAGGCCGCGCCCATAAAGGGCGTGATGGGCCCCACCCATTCGGGATCGCCCGGGGACGTGACCGTGCGGATGCCCTCGGTCTTCCCGGTCGCCGGGTCCAGCAGGCAGGGCTTGTACTGCTTCATATCATAGCACAGGAACTTGTCCCCCGCTGCGCCCACGGGCAGCAGGCCGTCGATATGTCTGACTTCCCCGGCGGTAAGATCCACCAGGTTTGCGCCGTACATGGATACGGTGCTGCTGTTGAGGACCAGGGCATACCGCTCGTTTTCCGTAAGGAGGAGCTGGTCGGCGGCTTTGCTCATGCTGCATTCCCCCAGGGAAACGCACCGGGATACGCCGTTCAGATCCCGGAGGATCAGGTATTCCGTGCGGAGCATGTCGTTTTCGGTCCGTTCCCAGGCTGTGTAATAAACGCCCAGAAAGCGCAATTCCCCCGGAAGCATCAGAACGCGGGAGGCCGCAGCGATCTCCAGGTCCTTCATTGTTTCATCCTCGCCGGTCCAGCCCTCCGGCTCCTCCGGGATGCTTACCTCCCCCGTGGCCAGGTCCAGGAACCCTTCTGAGCAGAGCACCCGGTTTTCGCACAGGGCGGGATAGATCCCGGAAAGGCCGTTCACCGCATAGGCTTTGCCGGTCTCCAGGTCGATCCCCAGGCAAATGGCGCTGCCGTATTCCACCAGCGCGAAGCGGTCGTTCAGGGCCGTGCAGCGGGAGCGGTACACATAACGGCCGTCCTGCGCCAGGCAGTCCACGATCTGATCCAGGTTTTCAAAGACAGTGAGGCCGTGCGCGGTCAGATATTCGTCCATGGCCTCCTGCTTATTTTGCAGATAGGCTTCCCGCTGCTCCCGTTTGAGCTTCATAAACATATCGGTGCCCATCATCATGGCCTGCGTCAGCGCTTCCGCGTCCTGGGTCCGGGGCAGGGAAACGGGGATACGCTCGCCCTTCTGCATGTCCCACAGGAACAGTTTGGAATCCTGGCTGTCGATGAGGAGTTTGCTTCCGTCTGCGTTCCCGGCCACCACCCGGGCGTAGACAAGGCCCTCGATGGCTTTTTCCGGCACGGAAACATAGCGCATGCTGCCCCCGCTGCCGCCGAAAAGGAAGCCCAGGGCCAGGGCCGGGGCGCACGAGGAAAGGATCATCACGCACGCCAGGAGCAGGATCAAACATTTTTTCATACGTATTCCTCCTTCGGGAGGCGCAGCCCGCGCCGGAAAATGCGTCCGAACGGTTTTTCGATACATCATGTATTCTGCCCAAGTCAAATTTTTCCTGCTTTTTTGCACGAAAAAACCGCCCGGATCATCCGGACGGTTTTCCTTGCGGATCAATACTTCCGCTTGCGCGCGGCTTCCGCCTTCTTCTTGCGCTTTACGCTGGGCTTTTCATAATGCTCGCGCTTACGAACCTCGGCCAGGACGCCCGCACGGGCGCATTGCCGCTTAAAACGCTTCAGCGCGCTTTCCAAAGATTCGTTCTTGTTGACATGGACCTCAGACACTTGTTTTCCCTCCCTTCGCCTATCTCGCCTGAAACAACACCGCTTCCGCGGTGCGACGCCGTTTGACCGGCGGATGGCGACCGTGGTGTTATTATACCGCGTTCTTGGGGGTGCGTCAACAGTTTTTCGCGCTGACACAATGATTTTACACTTTCCCCGGGGATACGGAAAAAAGCCGCCCAATCACGCCATCTTCTCGCCCATTTTCCGGCCGCCCAGGATGTGGAAATGCAGGTGCGGCACGCTCTGGCAGGCGTCCGGCCCGCAGTTGCTCACCACCCGGAAGCCGTTTTCCAGCTTCTCCTGCGCGGCGATTTTTCCGATGGCGGAAAGGATGGCCTCCACCGCGCCGGCGGGCAGATCGCCCGCGTGGGCGATATCGCAGACGTGGGCCTTGGGCACCACCAGGATATGGGTGGGCGCCTGGGGGGCGATATCCCGGAAGGCATAGCAGTATTCGTCCTCGTACACCTTGGAGGAGGGGATCTCCCCGGCGACGATTTTGCAGAACAGACAGTCAGACATAACAGATTCCTCCTTGCTGGATGTGTACGGTCATTCCGACAGCATGGACAGATAGCCGTCCAGATTGGTTTTGCCGGAAACGGTGAGCCCCGGAAAGCCGCAGGCGTCCAGGGCCGAAATGAGGATGCACAATCCGTGGGGCATATGCTCCGCCCGGGCGGGGGGCAGACCCGGCACGCGCCGCCTTTCCTCCAGGGGCATTTCCGCCAGGGCTTTCAGCCATTTTTCCGCCTGGTCCCGGGTGACGTACCGGCCCTCCACCGCTTCGCCGTGGGCCTCCCGGCCCATTTCCATGGCCGCCAGGGTGGTGCAGCTGCCGCCCAGGCCCGCCATGTCCTCCGCGGGCGGGAATGCCCGCAGCTTTTCCGCCTGGGGGGCCATGACCTCCCGGGTCCGGGAGAGCACCTCCTCCGCGTCCTCCGGGGACAGGATGGGCCGCCGCTTCAGCAGCCGGGAGGCCCCCAGCTGCATGCTGACGCTCCAGAGCACCTGATTGTTATCTCCCAGCGTCCATTCGGTGGAGCCGCCGCCGATATCCATCACCAGCCGCCTTCTGCCCGCCGATACCGCCCGGAAGGCCAGCGCCGCTTCCTCACCGCCGGAGATGACGCGCATGCGCAGGCCGCACAGGGCCTCGATCCGCGCGGCGAGGACATCGCCGTTCCGGGCGTCCCGGGAAGCGCTGGTGGCGATCAGGTCCGTTTCCTGGGCGCCGGCGTCCCGGGCCATATCATACAGCCGCTTCACCGCCTGGGCGGTGGATTCGATGCGCTCCGGCGAAATGCGACCGTCCGCGTCCAGCCCCAGGAACAGCCGGGTTTCCTCCCGGCCCCGTACGGGAAAGTACAGACGCCCGCCCACCGTGTCCGCGCAGAGCATGCGGGTGGAATTGGATCCGATGGCGATGGCCGCGCGCCTCACAGCGTTCCCTCCCTGTCGGCGTCGTAAAGCACCTCGGGGTTCACCACCACAAAGCGGATTTCCCCGGGCATCAGATACCCGTATCCCCGGGCCATGGTGCGGATATAATTGGGGTCCTCCTTCACGGCCAGCTCCTGCAGATAATCGCTCTGCTGGGCGCTGGCGGCCACCTGCTGAAGCCGCGTTTCCGTGTTGATATCCCGCATGACGGCGATGTCCCGGTCCAGCCGGTTGAGGATCATCAGTCCGCTGGATGCGATCACAAAGGCCGCCGCCACCACATATAACAGCCGGATCCGATGCCGCATACCGCCGCCTCCTTTCTCGATGCAGATTCCTATTCGCCGGGGGAAGGGGCTTTTCCTGCTCAGCGCAACAGGAAATACGCCGCGGCGCCCCCGGCTGCCGCCGCGAGCCCCAGCGCCGCCGCCAGCCAGGGGAAGCCCCGCTTTTCCGGGATTGGGCTTTCCGCGCGCCGGGGCAGCGGCGCGGGCACTATCCGGGCCGGGCCGGGCGGCCCGGGCAGCGACAGCCGGCGGCGGATCTCGGGCAGATACCGGTCCCGGACGCGGCGCTCCAGGGAATGGGTATAAAACACGTTCCGTTCGTTGAGCAGCGCCATCCGCTCCGCCCGGAACGCCGCGGCCCGGGGCGGCAGGCCGCACAGAGCGGCAATGCCGCCCGGCGTGTCCACGTGCAGTTCATGCAGGAGGCAAGCCGGGGCCAGCAGCCGGATGGCGAACATGTCCGCGTCGCAGTCGGGGGTGCCCTCCGTGCCGTCCGTCAGATCCCCGGCGGCGGGGGCGCTGCAGAACACGCGGATCCCCGGGGCCAGCGGCCGGGTGGGGCAGTTCAATCGGATATGGCCCAGCTCGTGGGCCACGGCGAAGCGGCGGCGGGCTTCGTCCAGGCCGTCCCGGAGGAAAAAGTGCCACCGTCCGTCCACCTGGACGGATACGCATGCCCCCGCCGGCGCTTTTTCCAGCAGCCGGGCAAGCCGGGGAAACGCTTCCGCCTCTTTGCGGGAGTATACCCCGACGCCGCTGATCCGGGCCAGGGCTTCCGGGTCCACCGGCAGCGCGGCGCTTTCCATGGCCAGCAGCGCCCGCCAGGATTCGTCCCGGGCGCGGCGATAGCTGTCGTAGGAGCTGTGGGGAGATTCCATGGGACAACCCGCTTTCGTAAAGGGATCTGATATCCCTATTGTAACGGATGCGCTTCTCCTGCGCAACCCCCGTTTCACCAGCCCGGCGGCGGAAAAAATGTGCTTAACAATTTGCGCGGCTTATGGTATACTGATAATGGTAAACTATTTTTCTCAAGGACTTGCAAACGAGGAGGAACAGGCCGGATGGATGCCTATAAGCTGCTCATCACAGGGGGGATCCCCCTGATGGGGGAAACCTATGTTTCGGGCGGCAAAAATACGTCCGTAGCCGTGATCCCCGCGGCGCTGCTGAGCGACGAGGAATGCGTGATCGAAAACCTGCCGGACATCGAGGACGTGCGGGTGCTGGTGGAGATCCTGCGGGGACTGGGGGCCAAGGCGGCGTACGATCCCCTGGCCCGCCGGCTGCAGATCGATCCCCGGGGGGTCAATTCCTGCAAGGTGCCCTACGCCCAGACCCAGCAGATGCGGGCCAGCTATTACCTGCTGGGGGTGCTTCTGGGGCGCTTCGGCGAGGCCGACGTGGGCTATCCCGGGGGCTGCTCCATCGGCGCCCGGCCCTTTGAGCAGCATCTGAAGGCATTCCGCGCCATGGGCGCGGAGGTCAGGGAGCGGGGGGCCACCATCAGCGCCCGGGGCAAAATGACCGGCGCCCACGTGTATTTCGACCGCATCACCGTGGGGGGCACCATCAACGCCCTGCTGGCCGCCGTGAAGGCGGAGGGGAACACCGTGCTCTACAACGCCGCCAAGGAGCCCCACGTGGTGGACCTTGCCAACTTCCTTAACTCCATGGGCGGGAAGATCAAGGGCGCCGGCACGGATACCGTGCGCGTCACCGGCGTTCCCCGCCTGCACGGCAGCGTATACACCGTGATCCCGGATCAGATCGAAACCGGCACGCTGATGATCGCCGCCGCCGCCACCCGGGGCGACGTGGTGATCCGCGGCTGCATCCCCACCCATATGGAGGCGCTGACCGCCAAGCTGCTGGAAATGGGCGTGTCCGTTTCCGAAAGCGACGACGCCATCCGGGTGCGCACCGCCCGGGGGCACCGGGCCGTGAATATCAAGACCCAGGAGTACCCCGGCTTCCCCACGGATCTCCAGCAACCCATGAGCGCCCTGCTCACCCGGGCCAACGGTGATTCGGTGGTGATCGAAACGATTTTTGAATCCCGGTTCAAGCACCTGATCGAAATGCAGCGCATGGGCGCCCGGGTGCGCATCCTGGATCAGACCGCCATCATCGAGGGCGTGGACGAGCTGTACGGTTCCCCCGTCACCGCCACGGACCTGAGGGCCGGGGCCGCCCTGGTGATCGCCGGGCTCATGGCCAACGGCACCACGGAGATTTACGAGCCCGGCTATATCGAGCGCGGGTATGAGCATATTGAAGAAAAGCTGCGTTCCCTGGGGGCCAATATCCGCAGGGAACCCATCGAAACGCCGTAATGGGAAGGATGGAGCGAGCCGGTGAACGCCTTTGAAGTGCTGGGCCTGAGCGCGGATGCCAACGAACAGCAGATCCGCAGGGCTTACCATGCCCGGGTGAAGCGCTGCCATCCCGATCAGTTTACCGACGCGGAGATGCAGCGCAAAGCCCAGGAGGAGCTGACGGAGCTGAATCTGGCGTACGAGGAGGCCCTCAAGCGCGCCCTGACCATGAAGCCCACGGTGTACCGCCGGGTGCCGCCGGCGGAGGCGAAGGCCACCGCCCGCCGCCTGCTCAGCCAGGACCGGTATGAAAGCGCGCTGCTGCAGCTGGGCCGGGCGGAAAACCGGGACGACGAATGGTACTACATCCAGGGGCTGATCCTGATGGGGATGAAGCAGTTCGGCTCCGCCCATCAGTCCTTCCGGGAGGCCATCCGGCTGCAGCCGGACAATAACGATTACCGCGCCGGCGCCCTGGAGGCCGCCGTGGCGCTGAAAAAGCGCCAGCACTGGGCCTACCGCATGGCGGACTGGGCGGACGGCATCATCCATCCCCGAAAAAAGCCGTAAAAGGAGATCAAACCACCCATGAACCTACCCAATCAACTGACGATCCTGCGGGTGATCCTGATTCCCGTATGCCTGCTGCTGTGGGCGCTGGGGCTGCCCTGGTGGGCGGCGGCGGTGTTCGCCCTGGCGGCGGTCACCGATTTTTTGGATGGCTACATCGCCCGGAAGAGGGGGATCGTGACGGTGTTCGGCAAGTTTGCCGATCCCGTGGCGGACAAGCTGCTGGTGCTGTGCGCCATGATCTTCCTCTGCGCCGACGGGCGGCTGCCCGCCTGGGCGGTGTGCATCGTGGCGGCCCGGGAGCTGATGGTGGACGGGCTGCGCCTGGTGGCCGTGAAAAAGGGCAACGTCATCGCCGCGGGCTGGCTGGGCAAGATCAAAACGAACACCCAGTATTTCTGCGTGCTGGCGGCCATGCTGCTGGCGAAGGGGCACTGGATCACCCTGGCCCTGGCCATCGCCATGAGCGTGATGACGGTGTGGAGCGGCGCGCAGTATTTCTGGGCCAGCCGGGATGTGTTTAAAGAGGACGGAAACGGGAAGGCCGCCTGAGCGCGCCGCGCCGCCGGAATTGAGGAACGGGCATGAAGATCCATATTCCCCGCTGGGTCGGCATCGCGCTTTTGTGCGCGGTGCTGCCGGGCTTGTTTAACGGGCTGAAGACGGCGCATTACCGCCTGGATGCGGGCGCTTCGCCGGAGGAGATGCGCATCGTTTTCCTTTCCGACCTGCACGACTGCGCCTGGGGCGAGGATATGGACGGGCTGCTTTCCGCCGTGGACGGGCAGCGGCCGGATCTGATCCTGCTGGGGGGCGATCTGTTCGGCGACGGCCCCTCCTCTGAAAATACCGTCCGCTTCCTGGAAGGGATCGCCGGGCGGTATCCCTGTTATTATGTGACGGGCAATCATGAATACGCGGGAGGCGCGGAGGCGTTTGCCGCCCGGATGGCCGTGCTGGAGGGGCTGCACATCCGCCGGCTCAGCGGGGAAATGGCGGAAATCGAATGGAAGGGCGTCCATCTGAATCTCTGCGGGGTGGACGATCCCGCCGCCTGGGCGGGCGGCTTTGATCCCGCCGCGGCGGGCTGGGCGTCCTTTGAGGAGCAGCTGGAGCACGTGTCCGCGCTGCCCAGGAGGGACGGATATACCATATTGCTTTCCCACCGCCCGGAAAAGTTCGATCTGTACTGCGCGTACGGCTTCGACCTGGTGCTGGCGGGCCACGCCCACGGCGGGCAGTGGGCCGTTCCCGGGCTCCTCAACGGCGTTTACGCGCCGGGGCAGGGCTATTTTCCCAAATACGCCGGAGGCAGGTTTGATAAGGACGGCACCGTTATGATCGTGGGCCGCGGCCTGGTGCGGGCCTCCGGGCGTTTGCCGCGGTTCTATAACCCGCCGGAAATCGTCGTCGTCACCCTGAAATAAACGTCACAAAAAACGAACAATTTGCAAAGGAGATCAAAGCCATGGCCAAAAAGGAAGCCCCCAAGAAAGAAATGAAACCCCTGGACGCCACCCAGCAGGAAAAGCTCAAGGCCCTGGAGGCCACCTTGTCCTCCATTGAGAAGGAATTCGGCAAGGGCACCGTGATGAAGCTGGGGGACAAGACCGCCATGCAGGTGGAAACCGTGCCCACCGGCTGCCTGGACCTGGATATGGCCCTGGGCGTGGGCGGCATCCCCCGGGGCCGCATCATCGAGGTGTTCGGCCCGGAATCCAGCGGTAAAACCACCGTGGCGCTGCATGTGGTGGCCCAGGTGCAGAAAATGGGCGGCGCGGCGGCCTTTATCGACGCCGAACACGCCCTGGACCCCGCCTACGCCCGGAACCTGGGCGTGAACATCGACGAACTGTACGTCAGCCAGCCCAACTGCGGCGAGGACGCCCTGGAGATCGCCGAGGCCCTGCTGCGCTCCGGCGCCATCGACATCGTGGT